>CAZFJT010000143.1:2439-4897 GCA_964519135.1 uncultured Syntrophales bacterium
ATATCATGTTTCCAAGTAATGTATATACATAAAAATATTTAATATCACCTTTTCTGTCAAAGAATCCAACCACAAAAGGAAGTGCGCGCGTGGATTCAATTTTATCAGTTTCCACATCGCCTGATGTTAATCCAAGGATATTCAATGCGGAATCATTTATGGCCCTTATCATGTATTTATCATCAACAAATAAGACTCCTTCAGCCATTATGCCGAATAATTTATCCTGAAACTCGTTTTTCTCCTTTAGGTCTACGTGTGCCTTGTCCCTGTCCCTTTGGGCGATGTATCCACTGAGAATTCCGGAGCAGGTATCCAAATATGGCCCCAGGAAGCTGATAAGTTCGCTATTATAGCCCCCTGGTCTGTTGGCCACGCCCACTGTTCCTATTAGTTTGTCTCCGCTCTTTAAAGGTAGACCCAAGAAGTTATCTACTTTTGGGTGTCCTTTTGGTAGTCCTCTACTTCTTGGGTCTTTAGATGGGTCATTGCATTGGACAATCTCCCCGGTTTTTATTACATTTCCGGTGAGGTTGTCCAAATCTGAAAATCTTAGGCCATCCCGCCAATTCTCTTTGTAATACTTTTTGGTCTCCGGGCTCCAGGAGATGTTGCTTATTGCCCTGGACAGTTGATAACGCTCGCCATTGGAGTCGATTCTCGTTTCCCCAATGTAGCCGTACTGGCTCTGGGTGAGTTCCAGGAGTATTTCAAGGAGCCTATGGAATAGCGAACCGCGATCCATTCCTCTGATGAAGCTCTTTTGGGCTTCATTTAACGCGCTTAGTAATTGTTTAGACTCAAATAGTTCCTTCTCGGTTTTGTTCCTCTGGACAAGAGCTGAGATAATTCTTGCCGCCCAGTTGACCCGCCTCTTGGCAATGTCCACCAAAAAAGTTGATTTAACCATGCTTTCATTGGACGCTGAAATTACTTGAGAATAAGGTATGTTATATTTCTTGGATATTTCCAGGAGATCTGAAGCGTTTGTTGGAGGTTCCCCATGCCCCACATTAACCGATCCAATGGCGTGCTCTCCAACAATTATTGGAACCGCGTATATTCTTATCTTTCCACTGCATTGAACATCCACGGACTCCTTTTTGTCAATGGCCACCCTTGACGCATTTGTCCAGCAGGATTCGTGACAAAGCCACTTGCCCGACTTCATGGCCTGTTTAGGATCCTTTACTCCGCAAAGATCGAACGAAGCTTGATCAAGCAGGCGACACCACCCTGAAGCCATGATTCCAGCGGCATAGTCGCCATTCTCCTCATAGACTGCCGCTGAAGTATTCAGAGCATGAACAAGATCTTCTGCGATTTCAGCCAGGATATCCTTGCCTACAGCGTCCATTATTACCCTATGGATGTTGAAATCAGTCAGGCGACCATAGGATTGGATATAATCCCCATAGCTGGGGCCGGAATCTTTCAACTGGGCGTCACGAGCCATTTGGAACTCCCCCTGAGTCCACCTGGTCCAAGATCGGACAGTTTGGCCGCATTTTCGCGAGTGATATTCACTCATAAAATATCGCCGGATTTTACCATAAATGAATTTGATAATGGCTAAAGGTATGCGTTTTCAAATTATTTTAGAAAAACTAAAATCGGTTTAAAAAGTACATACTCACCTAATTTTCACTCTATTCATCATTCCACAATTATTTTTACTCCATCAGCCGCGCCGTCCGGCGTCACCGCCATTATTGAATGAGCCCCCTTAGTTGGTGTCCAAAGTAATTCATAGGGCGGCTCTGTTTTCCCAATTTCCATGCCGTCCACGTACCACCTGAGATAATCAGTGAGTGGATTCACAAGGGCCCTGAACATGATCTTAGTCTTTGAAGATCCTGATACCACAAACCTGTCGCCACTATTCGGACTGATTATATTTACACGGCCCTCGGTATCGACAGGCTTTGGCCCCATTGGCGCCAGGCCTTCATTGTTTGCTGATACCACGGATGAACCCACCTTTGCCGATCCAAGGCGGAACCTGCCTGCGCTCAAGGCCAACTCCCGTTCATGCAGCCATTTAGCGTATGGCGCGCCCAATAGGATCCTGGGTTCCCGTGCGTGTTCAATATTACAGGATTGCAAGGTCTCAGTGGCGCCGGTCCTTAGAAACGCCTTATATTTATATTTGCAGCCCTTTCTCGCCTTCAATCCTGATATCCAGCAGACCCATTGCTCGCTTACTTCATCGGGCTTTTGAAATTTCGGCGCCTCTCCATTCCTGTACAGGCGCGTCATCATGTCCTTTAAGATTGGCCCGCAGGCCCTTAGACCCGTAATTCCATAGTTGGGGCTACCGTCAAAATTCCCGGCCCATATTGCTATTATTTTCTCAGGTGTATAACCAACGATCCAACAATCCCTGTAATTGGCGCTTGTGCCTGTTTTTACACATACTGGAAAGCCGAAGGCCAAGGTCTCAGGATTGCCGAAAGTG
>CAZFJT010000143.1:4907-7397 GCA_964519135.1 uncultured Syntrophales bacterium
CAGGCAAATAATCAAATGAGATAGGGAAATTGGGAGGATTCTGTTGATTATAAATGTGGTGGATGGATCATAGACTTTTTTCGCTGCTGTTTTATCTTTATCAGTGTACTTGATTCCCTTGAAGGTTCCTTTGTTGGTAAGTGTCAGATAAGCTTGGGCAAGCCTTTCCAGGGACACTTCCATATTACCTATTGCCATTCCGAGCCCGTAGTGATCGGCGCCTTTGGATTTATCCATTACTAGCCGCATCCGGTCCAAATACTCGTAAAAATCATCGAGCCCAATTCCGCGTAACACTTTCACTGCCGACAGATTCAGGGAATTTCCCAATGCGGTTCTCATGGAAACCGGGCCATATGATCTGCGGTCCGCGTTGAACGGCATATAGTCCCCATATGGGGTGGGATACTTGCGCAAGGTGTCGGATACCCGGGATACAGCGTTAAACCCTCTTTGAATGGCCAATCCATACAAAAAAGGTTTGAGAGTTGACCCAGCGCTCCTTTTCGCGAGGACGCCGTTATTGTAACCGCCCGCTTCAGGGCCATATTTCATGGACCCTATAAAGGACAGGACCTCTCCGTCCTGCGCGGAAACAATGATCATCGCCACTTGGCCCACACCCAATTTCGCAAGTCTGTTCTTGTGTGATCCAACAATTTTCTCTGCGGTTTTTTGAAGGTCAAGGTCGAGAAATGTTTTTATTACTGATCCTGAGTCTTTTGATCTGGTCAACAAATGATCCACAAGATGGGGCGCTTCCATAGGAAAAGATGAGAAGTTGTATTTGATAGAACCTCCCAGCATACTGTTGAGCCTGTTTTTATCAATCCACCCTGCCTGGGCCATCAATTTGAGATTCAGGTCCTTGGCCTTGCCTGCCCTCTCTCTCCCACCTTCCCGCCTTGGATCGAGCTTTGTGGGCGACCTTGGCATAACGGCCATAAACGCCGCCTCAGGCGCAGTTAGTCCGCTTAGGGATTTACCAAAGTACATCTTGGACGCGAGCTTCACCCCCCTGATGTTTCCCCCTGTGGGAGTCATATTCAAATACAACTCCAATATTTCATCTTTGGTCAGTTGCAGCTCCATCCTTATGGCGCTCACAAGCTCTATCAATTTGGACAAATATGTCCTGGGTCTTGGTTCGATCAAACGCGCCACCTGTTGGGTGATGGTTGACGCGCCTGATACTATCCGACCATAATAGATATTGGATATCACCGCCCTTATCATGGCAATTGGATCAAAGCCCGGATGTTGATAAAACCGCTTGTCCTCGGCGGCAACAAACGCTCGCCTCACCAGAAGCGGTATCCTGTCAATTGGAACCCACACCTGGTAAGTGTCGTCCTCCCTGGGAATCACCCTGAGGATTCTTCCATCCCCAGCAAGGACAACCCTGCCTGAGCTAATCCGCTGTTCCTGTAATGCGTTTTTGTATTCAGGGCAATATTCGTTGGCAATGATCAGAGAGACTATCAACCCTATGGTTAAGGCGGAGGCGCCTATTTTTACGATTTTTAGTTTTGTCATATTAATTGGATACTCAGCTCCAACAGCTTACATGACGGAAGCTTTGCTTTACTGCTGTTGGGCCTTAAGATCATTCACTGCCTTTGATATAATGGACACAGCCCTGTCGATCTGATCAGGGTCATTCATCCGGCCTGTTGTGAACCTCAATGTTCCCATGGCCCATTCTTTGGGAACACCCATTGCTTCCAGAACATGGGATATCTCAATATCATCCGCGTGGCAAGCAGCGCCAGCTGACGCGGCAACATCCAGGCCGATCTCCTCAAGAATCCTGTTCGCTTCCAGGCCTTTGAATGAAAGGCTCAATGTATTGGCAAGCCCCTTATCAAGGCTTCCGTTTAGCCTCACTTCCTTTACGTTCTCATTTATCCCTTCGTACAGAATATCCCTTAAAGATCGCATATGAGCAATATTCTTATCCAGATCTCGCCTAGCCACCTCACAAGCCTTACCCAATCCCACAATTCCCATGACATTCTCAGTGCCGGCCCTTTGGCCACGCTCCTGATTCGCGCCGCACATGAATTTCTCAATATGCAAACCATCCCTTATGTACAAAGCGCCCACTCCCTTTGGCCCGTAAAGCTTATGACCAGCCACTGACAACATATCAACTCCAAGTTCCTCCACGCTCACACGGGTCTTTCCCACTGACTGGGCCGCGTCCGTATGGGTCATTATCCCTTTGGGTTTTGCCATTTCCACTATCTCGGCAATGGGCTGCATTGCGCCGACTTCATTGTTGGAATGCATTATCGTTATCAGAGTGGTTGAGGGAGTTATGGCCGAGGCCACATCCATGGGGTCCACAAGGCCCCGTTGGTCAACAGGGACAAGCGTTATGGTAAAGCCGTTCTTTTTGAGAAATTCACATACCTCAAGAACCGCCGGGTGTTCCACTTCACTGGTGATGATATGATCACCTTTTTCCCATAATGCGAACGCAACGCC
>CAZFJT010000144.1:0-2996 GCA_964519135.1 uncultured Syntrophales bacterium
GCTATGAGCATGAAATATCTTGGAGAGAGCTTCGACATCCATGGAGGCGGGGCTGATCTAATATTTCCCCACCATGAAAATGAGATTGCACAATCTGAGGGCGCAACAGGAAAACCTTTTGTAAAATATTGGGCGCATAATGGTTTTGTGAACATTAATTCAGAAAAGATGTCAAAATCATTGGGTAATGTTCTGAATATCAGGGAAATATTGAAGACCGTTCATCCTGAAAACCTCAGAATATTCCTTTTATCGAGCCATTACAGGAGCCCCCTGGATTATAACGATACAGCAATAGGTGAGGCCCTGGCTGGACTGGAAAGGCTTTATTCAGCTTTGAACTCCTTGGATCAACTCATAGACGCGCAGGGCCAATCAGAGCAAACACCTGAAGATCTGCGGCAACTTAAGGCAAAATTCGTTTCAGCAATGGACGATGATTTTAATACACCCAGGGCCTTGGCCGCTCTTTTTGAGGCAGCCAGGGAGATTAACAGACTCAACTCAAAAATAGGCGAGTCCAAAATGGAGATTCCCAAGCCCGAGATTCTTCAGGGAGTGAAAGAGACTTTCATGGAACTTGCTTCAGGGATACTCGGCATACTTTGTGAGCCCCCGAATGAGTTCTTTGAAAAGCAGCGCTCCAAGGGACTTTCCGGAACAGGCCTGTCCGAAAAGGAGATAGAAGCCCTTATAGAGGAGAGGGCCCAAGCCAGGAAAGAAAAGAACTTTGCTAGAGCGGATGAGATCAGGGACACGCTGAAGGATAAGGGTGTAATCCTGGAAGACGGTCCAAAAGGCGCCACCTGGAAAGTCAAGGCCAAAGATTGATACGCGCGACCAATGTTAATCCACGTGGATAATGTGGGACATATTTATGGTAAAGGATCGGCCCTGGAGCATGTGGCCTTGGAGGGAATTTCCTTTGAATTGTCCAATTATGAGACCCTCGGTGTTTTGGGCGCGTCCGCCTCTGGTAAGACCACTTTGTTAAAAACCCTTAACGGCCTTTTGATCCCAACATCAGGAACAGTAATGATAGATGGTCTACCAACGGACCAATGGGGTCCGGAATTAAGAAAAAGAGTGGGATTGGTGTTCCAAAGGCCTGAATATCAATTTTTTGAGGACACAGTTTACAAAGACATATCCTACGGGCTCAGGTTAGAGGATAAACTGACGGACATAGAAATAAGGGCTGCTTGTATGGCCGCTGCGGAAAGTATCCGCCTGGATCTCGAGCGGGTGGCTGAAACCCATCCCATGGAGCTGGGAGGATCGGATAAGAGAAAGGCCGCAATTGCATGCGTAATTGTTAATAAACCTGAAATTCTAATCTTGGATGAGCCTCTTGCAGGGCTTGACCCATACTCAAAAAGGGAACTTGTGGCAGACTTGCTCAATATAAAGGATAAAGGAGAGATCGCGCTGGTGATTGTTTCCCATGACATGGAGGATTTTTTCTTTTATTTGGATGAGTTGCTCATATTGGAAGCAGGCGGGGTATTGGCTTTTGGAAATCCATGGGAGACTATAAAAAGATTCAAGGACGATCCGTCTGTGGCTGAAATCTTACCTGCTCTGCCCAGGCTGGCCCTTGAGGTGTTGGAGGCTGACGGGCGTCACAGGGAAAGCCTGGGAACGCCTGAATCAGCGCGTAAAGCAATAATTGAGGTTCTTATTGAGCGGCGTGATACAAAGGTTTGATCCAGAGGATGTTTCAGTAATGTTTAGATATTTTGTCTTTTTCATGGTAGTGGCGATTGGGATTACCTGGATTTTGGCCCAACCGGTTCATTCAAAAGAATTGCCCAGGCCCGAAGAGCTGGTGAAAAAGATAAAGGACGTTTACAAAGAGACTTGTTGTTTTCAAGCCAGTTTCGACCAACTCACAGTCAATGTGGCCATGGATTTGAAGGATCGCTTCAGGGGCATGATTTACGTTAAGAAACCCGCTTCAATAGCCCTTAAGGTAACATTCCCTGAGAAGCAGGAGGTGGTCCTTAAAGGCAGGTCTTACACAGTTTACTTTCCATCGGACAAAGCTGCTGTAACCGGTGAGATCCCACCTGATATTAATATAGAGAGTTTCTTGGGTTTCTTTGTAAATATTGGAGAAATGGACAAAAACTTTGAGGCGCATTACGCAAAAAAGGAACAGAGCGCAAGGGACAATCTCTATTTTCTGGAACTACTGGACATGCATAACTTAAACTCTTCCCACAGAGTGACACTTGGGATTGACAGGGATACATATATTATCAGAAGGGCTGTCATACACGACGCGTTGAGCAATTATAATCGTTTTGATCTTTCCGGTGTAGTCTTCAGATCTTCATTACCTGATGAGATCTTTGAGGTTGGGGAGAAAGGTTCGAAAAAAAACGAAAAAAAGGCGCAAAGCAAGCCAAGCGGTCCAGATAAAAAGAAATGAAGAAGCCTCTCATTTAAAGCTATTATCCATGAAAAAGACATTCCATCTTGTAAGCCTCGGTTGCCCGAAGAACCGGGTAGATTCAGAATCCATAATGGGGGTTATGTTAAGCTCAGGGTACTATTACACGGATAATCCTGATGAGGCCCTGGCGACAATAGTAAACACCTGCGCATTCATTGAGCCCGCGGTGTCCGAGTCAATAGATATGATCTTGGATTTTGCCCACCATAATAATGATTCCATACTCGTGGTTACAGGCTGCCTGAACAGAAGATATCCTGAAGGACTTCATGAGAGCCTACCAGAGATAGACGCGCTCGTGGATCTCAAAGATATATCCCGGATCCCGCTTATCATAGAAAAGACCCGGAAATATCTGAAGCGTGTGGAGGACGATCCGAATCCCATAGCCACTGAGAAAAGCTCATTGGCAGATCCTGAAACGCCAAATAAATTTCACAGCGTTGGAAGCAGGATAATAACAACCCCAGGATACGCGTACTTGAGGATCTCGGACGGTTGTTCCAGAAAGTGTGGATACTGCGCAATACCAGCCATC
>CAZFJT010000144.1:3006-7373 GCA_964519135.1 uncultured Syntrophales bacterium
ATCAGAGGCAGGCTGGAGAGTGTTCCAGTGAATGAACTCATTGAAGAGGCCCGATTTCTGGTGGATAAAGGCCGCAGTGAGCTGATCATAGTGGGGCAAGACATTACTTCATATGGCAAAGACCTCGGCATTAAAGGCGCATTGATACCTCTTTTGGAACAACTGGAAAAATTAGAGGGTCTGAACTGGATAAGGCTTATGTACCTTTATCCAAAAGGTATTACTCAAGAACTGACGGAGTATGTAAAAGAATCGGAAAAAACGCTTCCATACCTGGATATTCCCCTGCAACACGTGTCAGAGAAGGTTCTGAGGTCCATGGGGCGTCCTGGGACACCGTCTGAACTGAGGGATATGATAACTTCCCTTAGATCCCATATCCCGCAACTTGTCATTAGGACCACTTTAATGGTGGGGTTCCCCACAGAAGGAGAGGAGGAATTCTCAGAGTTGGTTCGGTTCGTGCAGGATATGGCCTTGGATCGCGTCGGTGTTTTTCCGTACTACCCAGAGGAGGGAACAAGGGCGTTTGAACTTGGTGATCCAATTCCAGGCGCCATAAAAGAAGAAAGAATGCGCGAATTGACTACTCGGCAGTCTTCCATTATTGACAAAAAAAACCGAACTATTATTGGTGAGATCAGTTCCGCAATCATAGAGGGCGTCTCACCTGAAACCGAGCTACTTTTGCAGGCGCGCTCCTGGAGACAGGCCCCTGAGGTGGATGGGGAGATGTATATAACATCAGGGGCGGCTGAAGTTGGAGATATCAAGAAAGTCAGAATCACAGAAGCCAACGGTCCTGATCTTTTCGCTGAAATATTAGACACTTCCGACCAGTAATTAAATTCCACATAATCCCATATTCCCTTTTAAATATCTGTCATGCTGCGACTTGAATGGGTTTTTTTGATGACCGCTCGCCCCGAGTTTTGTGGACATATAATAATATTTGTGATAACAGTATAATACAATGAAAGCCGCAAGCGCGAAAGCAGCTAAATATAATAATACACTTAAAAAACTCATCCTATCATCTTAATTTTGCGCGGTTTTTGATTGACAAAGCAGGTCTCGGTTTGGTAGTATTCAGCTAACCATCAGTATCCTGCTTGAGGATGCAATCTCTCATGAGCTTAAAAGACCGCAATTTTCGTAGTTTTATAATTGCCCATCAAGCCGTGGCGGAACGTCCGGCTGGAAAACGTTCACACACGGTCTTTGGGAGAGGACAACAATGAGGTCACCTACCACTAGATTGCTGATTGTTTGCCTTGGATGTCTTATGATCTCCATGGTCTGTGTTCCCGCATGGCCTGGAGGCGCCGGTAAAATTACCGGCATAAAGGTTGATTCCAAGGCCGGGAAAGTAGTTATATCGGCCAAAGGACCTGTGGGCAAGCATGTAGCCCGGGTAATTGGTCGACCCAACCGGCTCTTTATCGATTTCGACAATACCGTTTTGGGTAAGATCGACAGAAGAATCAAGCCTAGAGGTGTCGGAGTCCATGAGATCCGAACCGGACACTATAAGGGCAGGGCCCGGGTAGTGCTCGATTTCAGATCACAGCCTGTGCCCGGTTTTCAAGTGCATAGGGATAAGGGCCGCATCACAATAGCCCTGGGTAAATCCATAAATGATGACACAGCGCGTTCAGCGGCAGAGAAGCCAGTGCATCCTGTGGCGAAAGGGCGCTTGAAATCGCCTTTGGCGCCGGATTATGTCCAGGCTTCCGCGCAACCTCAGGTTAAGCCGGGAGCGTCATCTTCTAAAAAGGCCTCGGCCCCGAGAAGGTACGCGCAGAATATTCCCGGGAAAATGACCCTGAGGGAAAGAGCCCAGAATAATACGGGATCGGGTATTCCCACCTCTAATAACAGCGCGCGCTCAAACTCTTCCCGTACAGGGGGAGTGGTCAAAGAGGTCAAACCTCCTGTAACGCCTCCGACTCCAGATCCGAGGCTGATAGTCCAGGAGGTCACAGAGCTGAAGTTTACCCAGGTGGGGCACAATTCCCGTCTGATAATAAGAGGCGGGGACAAGCTTGATTACAGGCTTACAAAAGAATCTCCAACCAAATTGAAGATAGACTTGATTAACGCGGAGATCCCTAAGGTCCATCAAAAGCCCCTTACAACGGATAAGTTCTCCACTTCCGTTGAAATGATAGTGCCAGGGACACAGAACATATTCGTTCAGCTCAAGGACGCGGTTCCCTATCAGGTCCAGAAGAAAAAGGGAGTCTTGATGATAGACTTCCCACCCCCAAGGCTTGCCCTTACAAAGGACCAGGCCGCGGGTGTGGGAGATCAGGCCGGTCAGGAGGAATACTCCAGGATGAGGCTGAAGAACATCCTGGCCAGGGAACTTGACCTAAGGGGCAGAAAAGATCGGCTGGATAAGCAAATAGCTGATTCTGAAAAGGAGATTGCTAAACTTCGCAAAGAACGTAGAGAAATTTCCGCAAGATTCAGAACCACACCTGATCCGGAGGTCTTCAAAAAGCCCATAACCATCGACTTCCAGGGGATTAGCCTGAAAAACGCATTCAGGCTGCTGGCTGAACAGGCCGGAGTGAACATTATAGTCGGCAGTGGAGTCCGTGGAACAACGACCCACATATTGGATAATGTTCCCATGGGGCAGGTTCTCGATACAATACTGGAAACCCACAATCTGGATAGAGAGCTGGTTGGTAATGTGCTGAGAATAGACTCAGCTCAGAATATAAGAACCAGAAAGCAGACCCGGATCAGGGAGAGAGATAGACTGCTGGCTACAATAGATGAGAGGATAGATCAGGAGATAGGTCGCCAGCGTGAGTTGGAAAACAAGAGAGAAGACATAAACAAGTCACTGAATAGAAGAACCGATGATCAAGGTACAATGGATGACCCCACAAAGATAGAAACCATAGGAGATGTTGATACTGTGGAGGTCGATGGCGAGATGCTGACTCTTGTGCTGGTTCAAATCAAGCTCAGTTACGCTAATGTAAACGAAGTGGCCAATATCCTGCGATGTGTATTTAACCAGGAGTGTGGCGGAGCTGCCGGCTCAGCGCCTGACTTGACGGAAACCCAAAGGCAGCAAGCGTACGCCCAATATCTCAGGGACCAGGGTTTTGATCCGGCTTCTCCGGGCGGACAGGCCAGGATGCAGAGCTTTATGACCCAAATGAGAGACGAGCGAAGAACCCAAGCTGCAGAGCGTGTGGCTGAAACCACAACCGCAGAGACCGCCAGGGGCGCGCTCAGGGGCGGCGTAGCGGACGAGAGGATGCAGCGGATCATCGACAAGACGGTAATGTGGCCAAATACCACATACAACACTCTATATATTAAAGATCTGCCTGAAAGAATAGAAGAGATGAAGAAGCTCATCGCCACAGTGGATGTGCCATTGCCTGAGGTCTTGATAGAGGCCAGGATAGTCCAGGCCAACAGGGACTGGGGTAGAGGCATCGGTGTCCTCTGGGGTGGCAGCAACAACCAGGTGGGCGAAGTTGGAAACAATGAGACGGCCTTTTGGGGACTGACGGCCAACCAGGGCAATACAGGAACCAATGCGGCCACAGGCGCCACCACAACAGGTAGTCCAATTCCAGGGTCCTTTATGATCAACCTTCCGGCTGTTGTCCAAGGACTTGGGTCGATACCGGGCGCCGGAATACAGTTCGGATATCTTGCCACAGACTACATCACTGAACTTGACGCAAGACTGCAGCTAGGTGAGGCCACAGGCAAGACCAAGGTCATAGCCAGACCGAAGGTTCAGGTTCAGAATGGTCAGAGCGCCACGATATCAACAGGAAGGCAAATAGCCTATTCAACCGTGTCCGCGGATGGAACGCAAACCCAGTTGGTCAATGTGGATACGGCTCTGGATGTTGCCCCAACAATATATCCTGATGGTCGTATCGGAATGACACTGAATATTAACAGAGACGGCCTTGGGGGTATTGTTAACGGTCAGCAGGAAATTCTCACAAACTCCGCCAGCACCACACTGGTGGTAAAAGATGGCGAAACAGCGGTGATCGGTGGAATCCTGGTGGAGGAAGACAACTCGGATCGCCAGGGTCTAACCGGCTTAATGAATGTTCCCCTGATTAACTTCTTGTTCACGAACAAGACCAGAAGCATGACAGTTGAAGAACTCTTGGTCTTTATAACTCCCACAATAGTAAAAAGACCGCCACGCGCTTCCTAAAGCGCCCTAACCCTCCATTGGTGACCTCAGCAGCGAGCGCCCCCCACCGTATAGTCGGTGAGGGGGCGTTTCGTTTTTTTACCTCCCCCTTAAATTTTATTCTTATCACCTTAGGGACGAGACTGAATTTTAAAAAGGCTGCTGGGCGATATGC
>CAZFJT010000145.1:0-7345 GCA_964519135.1 uncultured Syntrophales bacterium
AAAAGGAAAAACTGGTAAAGGCTTTTTTGAGTGGTTTGGAGAAGCTTATGAGCAGAGAGGACAATTGGACTTTTCTCCAACCTCTTATGCTCTCAATGGAATATTGCGCGAAATGCCAGACATGCGCGCAGGCGTGTCCAGCGTTCGAGATGAGCGGTGGCAAGGATATATATCGTCCCACTTTCAGGGCGGATGTGCTCAGAAAAATAGCTAAAAAGTACCTTTCTCCAGGCGGAAAAATATTAGCCGGTTTTAGAGGCCATGATATTGATCTGACCTGGGAAAGTATAGCGAGACTGGCGGAACTCACATACAGGTGCACCCTGTGCCGCAGATGTACGCAAATGTGCCCTGTTGGTGTTGATAACGGCCTGATAACCCATGAATTGAGAAAACTTTTCAGCCAGGAATTGGGAATCGCGGCGGCTGAGATTCATGAAAAGGGTTCTGTAAAACACCTGAAGTTCGGTTCCTCCACCGGCATGATAAAGGCCGCGATAGAGGACATAATCGAATACTTAGAGGATGATATTGAAGAGAAAACAGGCAAACAGATTAAGCTGCCATTGAATAAAAAGGGCGCGGACATTTTACTCATCCATAACGCGGGTGAGTTCATGTCATGGCCTGAAAACCCTATGGCCTTTGCCATACTTTTTGAAGCCGCTGGAATCAATTATACCATGTCCACTGACCTGGTGGGATATGACGGAGTGAACTACGGTCTTTGGTACGATGATGTCCAATTCGCCAGGGTTGCTGTGAAACACCTGGAAGTGGCCAGGGAATTAGGCGTAAAAAAGATAGTTATCGGAGAATGCGGACACGCTCACAAGGCCCTATCGGTTATAGCCGACCGTATTCTGCCCGGCCAGGACATGATACCAAGGGAAAGTTCTTACACGCTCCTCTGGGATATAGTCAAGAGCGGAAAGATCAAGTTTGACCCTAATAAGAACGACTTTCCATGCACATTGCACGATCCTTGTAATGTGGTGAGGCTCATGGGAGTGGTAAAACCGCAAAGGGAAGTGCTAAAGGCCATAACACCTCCTGGTCGCTTTAAGGAAATGGAGCCACATGGCGTCACAAACTATTGCTGTGGTGGTGGCTCAGGTTTCGCTATCATGAACTCAGGTAATTTCGAGGATTGGAAATTACAAGTATCAGGCCGCAAGAAGCTTGCGCAGATACTCGACGCATTTGAAGGGCAAATGGATCCAAGTATAAGGAAGATGTGTGTCGCGCCCTGTTCCAATTGCAAGGGCCAAATAAGGGATATGATGGAGAGATACGAAGTTTGGGAAAAGACCGGCATATGGTATACAGGCCTTGTGGAGATGATGGTCAACGCAATGGTAGATCAGGAAAAACCATTCCTGGAATGGCCGGATGACGACGACGATGATTTCTAGTTCGCTGTACGGCGCGCCTGGAGACCAGACCCACTGTCTCTAGCAAATAAAGAGTGTCCCAAAATAATAAGCCCTCGACAACTTCTTGTGATCGGGGGCTCTATTATTGTTATCTATAAATCGCTTGTGTGTCATACTGTTGCGCATTCAAGCAATGAACATTGAATATAGTTGACCGGCGTTCCGATTCGCTGCGTTAAATTCGCTCCGCTCAGGAAACTTCGCTCATCGGAAGCAGGCCAACTTGGTATTTATCCAATCTTCGAACGCAAATTAATGTTACAATTCCGAACGCGAAATGGTATCAGGCTGGTGGGGAGGCGCCAAAACGTATCACTCTACTGCTACCGCCGAGATTCCAAGGTACTTAGTTTGTCGGCGATTCTTTGGAGCTTTTCCTCCAGCATAGAGACCCTTTGTTTGAGCATCCTGGATTCAGCGCCTTGTGACTGATTAGTGGCCCTATTGGCGCCTGCTGGGGAGGCCATATTATTTCGCATATGTCCAAGTTCGTCCTTAATTCCCCGCAAAGTCTTTAGTACAGCCCTATCGTTGTCCACAAAGGCCTGTGCGTAATTCTGAACCGCCCTTTCCGCGCCCGCGCCTTTGCTGTTCATATCCGCAATCATAACGTCGGTTTTCCGCTCCATGCGCTCGGCCATTGCCGCCATACGTTGGGTTGAGTTAACCATTGCGGGCATTGATGATGACATTACACCCATATGGTAGAGCATTTGGTCCATATTACCCTGCAAACGTCCGAAATCCGGAAGGCTTGCGCACCCGGATAATACGGTGACAGCGAAACATAAAAAGGTGATCAGGTATGATCTCAATTCACGCTCCAGACATTCAAGGACCGTTTTGTAATAACTAGAGTGTTATCTTATATCCGCCACTTGTATGAACCAAAGGTCTTGGGATCCATCAGTTCATCCGCTATTTCCACGCCAAATACCGCATTTTCCTGCCTCAGTTTGATGGTTACTCCCTTTGCCGGAATTTTTATTTCCTCTGCCCTTGGAAATTCCTGACCTTTTTCGGTCTTGAAGAATTCAACAACCTTGAAGCTTCTTTCAAGCTCGTCTTTTTCAGAATAATGTTCAGTTTTGAGGATCAGCTTATCGCTCTTGGTGATCCAAATGAGTTTGTATCCTTTAGAGTCCGGCATTGTCGTCTTAATTACAAAACAATCACGATTGTCGGCCTTTTCCTCTTTTACCACTTCCTGCTTGGCGTTCCTTTCCGGTATAAAGCCGTAGAAATCTCCGACCGTAAGTCCTGTGCCGCCTATGTCCGCGGATTTGTCGCCCACCGCCAATGGTAGTGTCTTTTTTGTGGCCGGGAGGTACATAAAGGCTTGTGGTTTTTGGTCCTCGTATAATCTGAAGAGAATTCTCATGCCTTTGGACTCTTCTGGCTTGTCAAAATCAAGGAAGAACGCGTTTCCACCCTCTATTTTTTTCCCCATGAGCCACAATTCATGCTCTGAAATCTTTTTCTTACCTTTTATGGTTTTTACTTCCAACGCGATTCTAAAAGAGTCTTTGAAATTTTGTTTAACAACATCTTCTAGAATCTCTTGCGCGGAGTTTCCAGTTGCTGTTAAAGGAGAAATAAGAAGAATTAACGGAATCAAGATGAAGATTTGAGATATATCTCTCATGCGCATAACGAAACAATCCCCTTTATAGTCGTGGTCTCTCCAAATGAAGACCAGCGGTTTCTCGCCTTGTTTATAAATCTCAGCTTTGCTGGAGATGACAACCTACTGTTATAAATAATAAATTCTTATCACAAGTAACAGGGCTTTGTCAAGCTTGTTCTTTGCTGATCAGGGTTTTCCAGCTCTGTGGCCCCAGCCTCAGGGCTTTGAAGTCCCGGACATCCGGCTTGTAATTGACGGAGAAACCATGTGTTGGTATATTCACGTGGCCGATAGAATCCCGATCAGGCACGTACCGACCTTGTACTGAGGGTTTGTGTAACTCTCTTGTGTATTGGGCGCGATCATCTGCTTCACGCTTTATAACTAAGTTTAAGAGGACCAGTGAGCATGAGTAAAATGAACAAGCGGAGATATTATTATCCATTGAGAAATGGGCTTTATCTTGTGGTTTTTATTATACAATTGGTTCTGTGGCCCCTGCCTTCATTGGCCCAGATGCCCTTTTCCGCTCCCGCGGGGCCCTCTGAAATCAGCCTCGGCAAAGGAGTGCCCACCACGGGCCGTTTCCAGGTGTTTGTCTCTCCCAATATAGAGGGAAAAACATTTATGATAGACAGTGATACCGGCAAAATATGGGTAGTGAAAAAGGATCATTCAACAGGTGAATTGTACCTGCAAAAGCTTACTGTTGAAGATATCAATGAAAAGAAGAAGGATAATCCTGAGACCGACAAAAATGATTCAAAGTAGGCGCGGCAATGGAAGAGCGATCCAAGACTAGAGCGGCTCGCGAATATGGCGAAGAGGAGTCCCCAGGTGGATTCAAAGAAGGTTTTAAAGGCTCAAAAGCCGAGAAAATGCGGGCTGAGGCTATTATCAATGACCTGAAGGCCAGGGAGGAAAAGGAGCGGTTTAGAAGAACCCTGGGTAAGGTATTGGTCGTATTGGGGATTGTGACTATCCTGGACTCTTGCGCGGTGTTTCCCATCCCTCTCATTGGGCCGCCCTCAATATTCATTGGCGCTTTAATCAGTGTGATCGGCCTGGGGGTTTTAGCGTCAAAGACAAAAATGAAGTTGACCAATGAAGCCCTGAAAGTGGCCATAAATAACAATAACAGGCTCACTGTCGCGCGACTTGCTCTGGAACTTGATATCTCGCTGGATAAAGCGGAAAAGATCATTAAACAATTTGTAAAAAAAGGTATAGCTGAGATCGATATTGACTCTCAGGACCCGAGCGAAGGTCTTGTATACAAAATCAGAGGCATATAGTGTGACTCCATATAAGGGGTAGGAGGCAAATATTATATGAAAAAAGACGGTTACAAGGTAGCAATTGTCGGCGCGACTGGCGCGGTGGGCAACATGCTTATCAACTGCCTTGAAAAAAGAGAATTTCCTTTAAAAGAACTGGTTCTTCTGGCCTCAAAAAAGTCCGCGGGCAAAAAGCTCAAGTTCAAGGGTGAAGAATATGAAGTGCAAGAACTTACTGAATCATCGTTTGATGGACTGGATATAGGCCTGTTTTCAGCCGGGGGGTCGATCAGCGCGAAATTCGCTCCCTATGCGGCAAAGGCTGGGTGCGTGGTCGTGGACAACACGTCCCATTTCCGTATGGACCACACCATCCCGCTTGTAGTCCCTGAGGTGAATCCCCAGGACGTTGCGCGCTACACTAACAAATACATTATAGCCAATCCCAATTGCTCAACAATACAGATGGTTGTAGCGCTTAAACCTCTCCATGACGAAGCCCGTGTAAAAAGGGTCGTGGTATCAACTTATCAGGCTGTTTCAGGGACCGGAAAGGACGCTATAGAGGAACTGCTCGTACAGACAAAAGAAATGGTCAATGCCATTGATTGGAGGAAAGAAGACGGTTTGAATGAATTACATTCCATCCTTCAAAGATTCAAGACCATGGAATCATCGGTTTATCCTCACAGGATAGCGTTCGAATGCCTGCCCCATATCGATAAATTCCTTGAGAATGATTATTCAAGGGAAGAGATGAAAATGGTATGGGAAACCAGGAAGATACTGGACCCGGCCATCAAGCTGACCGCAACCACCATAAGGGTCCCTTCTTTTTTTGGACACGCGGAATCAGTGAATGTTGAGACAGAAAAGAAGATCACACCGGACAGGGCGAGAGAACTACTTGCAAACGCCCCTGGTATAAAACTTATGGACGATCCCCAAGAAAACATCTATCCACTTGTGGCCCTTGCCGGAGGGGAATACGAGACGTACGTGGGCAGAGTCAGAGAAGACGAGTCCATAGAAAATGGACTGAATATGTGGGTGGTTTCCGACAATATTCTCAAGGGCGCCGCACTCAACACTGTTCAAATTGCCGAGTCGCTTATTAGGGACTATCTGTGATCAACCAGGCTTTGCCCTGGGCAATAAGCATTATTTTAGAACATAGGAGACGCAATGGGTTCAAAACGTGAGGTGGTTATAGTAAGCGCGGCAAGGACTCCCCTGGGCGCGTTCAATGGAACTCTCAGTCCAATAGGGGCCACAGACCTGGGGGGCCTTGCCATAGCAGAGGCTGTTAAAAGGGCCGGTGTGTCCCCTAATGATATAGACGAATGCATCATGGGTCAGGTGCTCCCATGCGGTTATGGGCAGAACCCCGCCAGGCAGGCCGCGTTAAAGGGTGGGTTACCGTTCGAGACTGAATGCTTTACCCTGAATAAGGTATGCGGCTCAGGTTTAAAGGCCGTTATGTTGGCGGCTCAGGCGATTCAGTGCCACGACGCGGAAATAGTAGTGGCTGGAGGCATGGAAAATATGAGCGCGGCGCCGTATTTCCTGAAAAAGGCCAGGAACGGGTATAGGATGGGGGACGACAAAATCTTTGATCACATGGTTCACGACGGGCTATGGGATCATGTGAACGATTTTCACATGGGAATCAGTAATGATCTTTGTAGTGAAAAATACAATGTTTCCAGGGAAGACCAGGATCGCTACGCTGAAAAGAGCTATTCAAGGTCCCTTGAATCCATAAGCAAAGGTGTGTTTGCTGAAGAGATATTTCCTGTGACTATACCACAGCGCAAAGGGGACCCCAAAATTTTTGACACTGACGAATGCCCAAGAGAAACAACCTATGAGGCCCTCTCTAAGATGAGGCCCGCGTTTCAAAAAGATGGATACGCCACAGCCGGCAACGCGTCCATAATATCAGACGGCGCAAGCGCGATATGCGTTATGTCCGCTGATAAGGCAAAGGAAATGGGCCTGACCCCTATGGTAAGGGTTGGGGCCCAGGCAAGCGCGGGCCTGGACATGAAATATGTGCTAATGGCGCCCATACTGTCCATACCAAAAGCCGCAAAAAAAGAGGGCATAGACTATAAGGCCATAGATCTTATGGAAGTGAATGAGGCCTTTTCAGGGTCAACTGTAGGGGTCATAAGGGAGCTGGGTCTGGATGTGGACAAGACCAATGTCAATGGAGGGTCAGTATCCCTTGGACACCCAATAGGCGCGAGCGGCGCCAGGGTCCTGACAACGTTGATCTACGCGATGAAACAGAGGGACGCCAAAACAGGGATGGCTTCACTATGCTTGGGCGGCGGGGAGTCGGTTTCTCTGTTTGTGGATAGATAGGCTTGCGAGGCGATTAGGGGATTTTATAAGTCCACCTCCAGGGATCATCTATCGAGGCGCCGGATGTTAACAGCTCCGGCGCCTTCAACAGTAGATATATAATAATTGGTGCCTGAGGACGGACTCGAACCGTCACGGGGACAAGCCCCAAAGGATTTTAAGTCCTTTGTGTCTACCAAATTCCACCACTCAGGCGCGGCCCCGATGGAGAGACCATTAATCTATTGTTTTAGATCCCCGAAAAAATTGTATGGGACTCATGGTCTCCTGTCGGCCATTAAAAGATTATCCTGGTAAATCAATCCAGTCAATAGCTGTTATACCATTGATCTATCAAATCATAATATCAAAAGCCTGGAACAGATCAAGCCTTAGCACGTTTGCTACCAGTCTGCGTTCATTGAACCAGAGCGCCAGTCCTCGGGGCCGTCATAGAGAGTTTCAATACAGCGCCCCAGGTCTAAGCTGATTGTGATTCTCCCTGTATGAAGCAGGACTGTATAGGGATATCCAGGATTCTTATCACCTGCAAGGGACTTTAACTGTCGTGAATATAAAGAATCAAAATCTACCCCTTCAAATAGCTCCTCGCAGTTAGACCAGCGCATATCTTCAGTTGAAGCCATATGTCACCC
>CAZFJT010000146.1:0-2241 GCA_964519135.1 uncultured Syntrophales bacterium
GTTGTACACAATATGCTTGAAACTATTATTGATCATGTGGAACGCCTACACTTGGCTGAGGTGGTGGATTTCAAAATAGAAATACTAGACTATTGATTTATTTATTCTTTATACTTACCATCGATCATAAGATAAACATTGGAAACCATTAGATGCCAAGTTTTAGAAAAAAGAGAGTACAAGAATTAATCCGTGAAACCATATCGGATTTGATTCTAAAAAATGTCAAGGACCCCAGGGTCCAGGGAGTCACCATCACTGAGGTGAGGATGTCCCAGGACCTGAAAATCGCTAATGTGTACTTCAGCTCATTGGCCGACGGACAAAACGAGAGGCGCCTTGATGGATTGAACGCGGCTGAGGGCTTCATTAGGATGCAATTGAAAAAAGAACTCTCCCTTAAATACATTCCCCAATTGAAATTCCATTATGACACCGCATTTGACAACTTTGCCAAAATCAATCAAATATTGAAGGACATAAACATAACAGAGGATCATAATGGAGAATGAAATATCCAGGATCCTGGCCAATGGGGATCGTTTTTTGGTGGTTTCCCACGTCAATCCTGATGGAGACGCTATTGGTTCTCTAATGGGGCTTTCATTGGCCCTTGAAAAAATGGGCAAGGATGTGTGGGCCCTTATGAAGGACATTAAACCCACAATATATTAATTATTTCATGAACCAAAGAACTTGACGAGAAATATTGAAGAAGCGCCAATGGACAGGGATTGGGTAATCTCACTGGACGCGGCTGAAAGATCCCGTATTGCAGGCGAAATAAATGGGTATCTTGATAGGGCCAAGCTCATCAACATAGATCACCATCCCACGAACCCTGATTTTGGCCATCTGAACATGGTCAGGCCAGAAGCCAATTCCACCGCAGAGATAGTCTTCCAACTGTTAAGGAACATTGGGCAAAATATTTCCCCTGAGGTTGGAATATGCCTTTACACCGGCCTGGTAACTGATACGGGTTGTTTTCGCTTTTCAGGGGTTAATGGGAATACGTTCAGGATAGCGTCTGAACTTCTTGATACAGGTGTGGACGCGTACGAGGTCTGCAGGCGCCTTTACGAAGAATTTCCACCCCACAGACTAAAGCTTGAAAAGGCCATCCTGGACAGGATGGAGATACACTTGGACGGTCGTTTGTGTCTAAGCGTAATCTACCAGGAAGATTTCAACACATATGGCGGCCAACCCTCTGATATCGAGGGGGTGGTGAACAGACTGAGGAGTCTAAGGGGAGTAGAGGTGGGCGCCCTTATCACTGAGGTCTCAGGAAATGGTACCAAAGCCAGCTTGAGGTCCAAGAATGAAATAGACGTCGCGAAAATTGCTGTTTCTTTGGGTGGCGGGGGGCACCACAGGGCTTCCGGCCTTCGCAGCCCGATGACCCCTAAAGAGCTCAAATACGCGCTAATAAAGGCTATTGAGACAGCGTTCAATGGCGATCACCACGCCTGAGACGACGCTACTATTAGAATTATCAAATCTATTTAAGCACTTCCTGTTGTATTATTCCACTCTGAATCATTTTCAAATGAAGCTTAACACAAAGTATTTCATCTATAAGTTTGACATTCTTAGCGTATTTGTTTTATAATACATCCAATTATAGTGGTCTTGGAGCCAGGAGGCCTGATGTCACGATATATAGAGCTGACAGTCTTACTAGGACTAATCATTGTCCTTGTGTCAATTGGTCCGGATAAGTGCGAGGCAAAGAAACTCGAGCCTGAAGCCCCCGCGTCTCTATCGTGGTTTCCCCACGGGTATGGAGGGGACATGGATTTGGACAATTCTCTGATGAGACGCAGAAAAGCCATTCATGGCCTGCGGATCGCGCCGAGCCACACAGGCGCCATTGGCCAGCCTTTGTGGGGATGGGACAATAACGGATTCTATCGAGGCCCCCAGGAATACGAGCCTGATCCTGTGGATTGCCAGTTACCCATTGGCCTCATTTACCCTGGCAATGGCAAGCCTCTGCCGCCAAAAAAGAAAGTCTCTAAAGCAGGCCCCAGGAAAGTGGGCCCCTTTAATCCAATGATGGGTATGGCCGGACCGGATGGAAGGCGTCCCTTGCCCCCAGTTGGAGCAATGCCTCAATACGCCCCCCAAGTCAGGCGTCCTGTGTATGGTCCGGGATATGGTCCCCCTGGAGGTCCGTCCCCTGGTATGGCGCCTCTGGCCCCGCCCCCTCCGCAAAATAGGATGGCGCCTGTGGTC
>CAZFJT010000146.1:2341-7289 GCA_964519135.1 uncultured Syntrophales bacterium
CAACCTGTGGCAAATAGGGCGCCGATTCCAATGGGCCCGCCCAGATATTGAGATAGATAAAAATATACAACATATACAATGCGGTAATGAGATGTTCCCCTGAGATTCCACAACCTTCAGGGGTTCATTCATTCTGTTTTTACTATCTCGAATCTTTTTGATGGTGGAAGATTTGGATTATTTGCCGTGACCCTGACCTTGTATCCGTACAGTCCCGCCAATTTAAGGGGCATTTGTCCTGAAAATTTCACTTCCGTTCCAGATGCTTCCTCAGGGGAGACAGGCTCCAGCTTTGTTACAAACCTTTCAAGGAATGAATCCCATAGGTCTATTGGTCCGTGCAGAACCTCTACGCAAAGATCATCCGGCCTGCCTTGGACAATATTTATATATACGTTAAGAGTTATGGCTTCACCGCGAATCGCGTCTTCGCTGTCGGGTATTTCCACTTTATTAATTGTGATACCTGGCCACTGGGACTTCAACCCTTTGTGCCAAGACACCAGGCCTTTTAGGCGCTGATAATTGTCTTGGATAAGGTCTGCCGAGGATTTGGCCGCGGGCATATAGCATTTTTCCACATAATCATTGAGCATTCTGTGTGAATTGAAAACAGGGCATACACGGCTTATTGAGTTTTTCATCATGTCAAGCCAAACCCTTGGCAGATCATCAGCGGTCCTTTCATAAAAGGCCGGTTTTAAGCTCTCTTCCACAAGGTCATAAAGCGCTCTGCTTTCAATATAATCCTGGTAATCCGTATTGTCGTACTCTTCCCCCGCGCCTATTGTCCAACCATTTTCCCCTGAATACCCCTCATTCCACCATCCGTCCCTGACACTCAAGTTCAACGCGCCATTGGCCGCAGCCCTCATTCCATAGAACCCACAGGCCTCATTCGGTCGTCTTGATAATCCGAGCCACACATCCGCGCCCTCAGCCATACGGTCAGCCACTCTCAGGTCATAATCCTCAAGGAAAAAGATCTTGTCCTTAAAGGGCTTTGCCCTGGACAATTCAAATAATTTCTTGAGTGTGTCTTTTCCAACCACATCAGCGGGATGGGCCTTTCCTGAGAATATGAACTGCACTGGCCTGTCAGGATCATCCACAATGCCGGCAAGTCTTTTTATATCCTTGAATATGAGCAATGGTCTCTGGTATGAAGCGAATCTGGTTATAAGGCATATTGTCAAGGCTTCAGGATCCAACGCGTTCCTTGCCTCTTCTAGTTCCCTTGTGGAGGCCCCCCTAACCTTGAGTTGTTTAACAAGCCTCTTTCTCGCGAATGAAATCAACCTCATCCTGCCGCGCTCATGATTTCTCCAAAGCTCAGTATCCGGTATCTGTTCGGCTCTTTGCCAGATCTTCACACTATCCGGATCTTCCGTCCACCCAAAGCCCAGGTACCTATCGTATAGCTTTAAAAGATCCCTTGAGGCTGAAGACGGCACATGAGCCCCACTGGTGATCGGTTGAAACGGACTATCCTCCTCTCCTGTATTGGGCCACATCTCAGACCATCTTTTTTTGAGAATCTCTGTGTGAAGCCGACTCACACCATTGGCGTACGATGATAGTCTCAGACTCAGCGCGCCCATGGAGAACGGCTCGGATCTGTTGTTCACGTTTATCCTTCCCAGACCAACAAGCCATTCCAGATCCATTTGGAGACTATTAAGATACTCGTTGAAATAATATGCGATTAAGCCTTCATTAAACGTATCGTTCCCTCCTGGACCGTCGCTGTGGAAAGTGACCACTGTTTGAGCTGTAACCAAAGTGGAGGCCTCTTCTATGGAAAGGCCCCTCCTATGAACGAACATCCTGATTCTTTCCAGAATGGCAAAGGCCACATGGGCCTCATTCAGATGAAATACCGCAGGCTCAATTTTCAGTTTTTCCAAGGCGCGCACTCCGCCTATACCAAGGACCATTTCCTGTTTAATGCGCATCTCTTGATCACTGTCGTACAACCTGGCTGTTATTCTGCGCAATTGTGGATCATTTTCAGGAAGGTCCGCGTCCAGGAGGAACAATTTGGCCCGCCCCACGTAAGCCCTGAAAACCCTCAATTTTACTGAGTCCGGCCCAAAAGGGACATTAACGGTGAGATCCGAACCTGAGTCGTCTTTTACCCGCTCCACGGGCAGGGTGTCAAAATCCGCCCTTGGGTAATACTCCTGTTGCATTCCGTCAGCCGACAACCTTTGCCTGAAATAACCTTCTTGATATAGCAGTCCCACACCCACCATGGGATAGTTAACATCACTTGCGGACTTGAGAAGATCGCCCGCAAAAAAGCCCAGCTCACCTGAATGCAAGGGCAGACATTCGCTCAAGGCAAACTCAAGAGAAAAAAAGGCCGTATTAAAATCCACGGGTTTGGAAAGGCCGAAATCATACGTCCTCGGTCTGTTCATGTATGCCTGAAAACGCTGGTTGACCCTTTCAGCGTGCGATCTGTACGCATCATCATTCTGGAGCTGTTCCAATCGCTTGCTACTTAAAGAAATGAGAACTTTTATTGGATTATGCCTTGACTCGCTCCACAGGGACTCATCAAGATGTTCAAATAGTTCCTCTGCCTCCGCGTTCCAGGAGAACCAAAGATTCCCCGCCATCTCTCTTAGTTTCTCAAGCCCTCCACTCATTGGAGGCGCAACAACAAATTTTCTCATAAGAGTTCTCACTCCCAGGTCTTTATGGAATTAGTTTGTGATATGATATAATCTTTCCCTAATAGTTGGGAAGAAGTCCAGTAACATACAATGTGATAAAACGGACCACAAAGAATCATAATATTATACACCCAGGTTTTTCTTGGGAGCCATAAAAGTATTCCAATAGAATCGTTTAGGTCAACACAAAGGCGCCATTCAATTACGATTTACAGCGCAAAAGGTTGACTTCAAGGGCCTGTATGAGTAAGCATGTAGCGGTATTTTTAAAGATAGATTTGCATGATACTGTTCACCAAGATTCATAATATAGGCATCTCATTGTTTTAGTTGGGATAACGGCCTATAAGTATAATGCGCGGGCCTTCTGGGTTCCGGATACCGGATAGAGTAATTGTTCACCGTGGTTGCCATAAGCATTTGGAATCACGATAAAGAGGTTTGGAGGGAGATGCTCTCCCCCTCCATTGGAACATGGCGCGGAGTGGTTTCAAACCAGGGGAACTATTAATAGATAGAAATATAGTGTTAATTTAACTTTAATTTCAATGTAAGAATTAGTCTGGGGCCCGGGCCCCTGAGAAAAGGATGAGCAATGGCTTCTGAGATGTTATCGGAAAAGTTGATCCTCGCGGTTGACGACGAGGAGGATGTGCTTGAGATCATTGAGGAAGAGCTGACCGAAGCGGCCAATTGCACCATACACAAGGCCACTACATTTGAGAAAGCTCAACAATATCTCGTTTCTTACACCTACGATCTGGTCATCCTCGACATCATGGGCGTCCGTGGTTTCGACCTATTACAGATCGCCAATAACGCCGGTTTTCCAACAGTTATGCTCACGGCCCACGCTTTTACTCCAGAAGCGTTAAAAAAGTCCATTGAGCTTGGAGCGCGCGCGTACCTCCCCAAAGAGAAACTGGGATCTTTGGTGCCCTTCCTGGAAGATGTTCTAAAACTGAACTACAATTCCGCTTGGAAGCAGACCTTGGACCAGGTGGCCACGCTATTCAATAAAAAGTTCGGTTCTGATTGGAGGACCACTGAAGAGGACTTCTGGGCTGATTTTGAAAAGAAACTGGAAGTGGAAAACGCAGCTATAATCAAATAGCGCGCTTATCTTTATCCCGAGCCATTAGCCACCCGCTCCAAGGAGAAAGCCGCGTGGCCGGCCGGGAGATCATTCGCCAATCCAGCTCAGATAAATTAATTTCCAGCCTCAGACCATGATCATATATCATGTGATTATGGTCTGGTTTTATGGCGCGCGAGATTTAAAGGAGTGAATATATGAGTGACGCAGTTATAGTCTCGGCTTGTCGCACAGCAATAGGAACCTTTGGTGGAACATTAAAAGACACCCACGCTTCCACCATAATGAGCGTTCCCATGAAAGCCGCGATGGAACGAGCCGGTATATCAGAGGAAATGATTGATGATGTGCGGTTTGGATGCTGCCTGAACCCAACAGACGCCATGAATGTCACCAGAATCGGCGCGCTGATAGCCGGAATACCCGACTCCGTGCCTGCTGTGACCATTAACAGGGTCTGTATATCAGGAATGGAAGCAGTTCTATCCTCAAGAGCAATGATAATGGCTGGAATGGCCGATACCATACTATGCGGTGGAGTGGAGCACATGTCAGGTGTCCCGTTTACCCTGGAAAAAGCCAGGTGGGGCATTAGGATGGGCAATGACACAGTCACGGACGCGCTAACAACTGGATTGCACTGTGGATCCCATATACTACCCTATCCTGCGGATGGACCAGTGGAATTCTTCAGGGGCAAGCCCTACATCATGGGGCACACTGCTGAGTTTGTCGCGAGAAAGTTGGGGATTTCCAGGGAAGAACAGGATGAAGTGGCCCTAAGAAGTCATAACAACGTGGAAAGGGCCAATAAGGAAGGTGATTTTGCGGACGAAGTCGTCCCAATAACAATTCCCCAGAGAAAAGGCGATCCAATAGTATTCGATAAAGACGAACACTACAGACCCGGCCTGACATTGGAAGCTCTTCAAAAGCTCAAACCCGCGTTCATTCCAAAAGACGGAACAGTGACTGCTGGTAACGCAAGCGGCATTAACGACGGGGCTGCGGCTTTGGTCATAATGAACGCGGAAAAGGCCAAAGCTGAAGGGTTAAAGCCAATTGCTAAAATAACCGCCCAGGGTATGGGCGCGTGCGATCCCACCATTATGGGCCTGTCACCTGTACCTGCAGTTCATGATCTATTCAAGAAATCCGGAATGTCCTTGAG
>CAZFJT010000147.1:0-6508 GCA_964519135.1 uncultured Syntrophales bacterium
GGTCCGCATCTTCCCAATGGGCCCTTGGACCTGTTATTCTCTTTTGGCTGTGTATCTCCCGGGAGGCGCTAATATTACAATGCGTTATATCTGATCCCTTTGAAGAGGCGCTATTAACTAATTTTCGTGAATTTACAGCGTCTTGATCCAAATAAGGGAACCATCCCGATATATATAGAACACATAGGGTTACTGCAGGAAGCAACAATAATATGAGCCGAATGCGGGACAATATTACCTTCCCTGATTCAATGGCCCAGGGACGCTATAGAGTAAAAAAAAGCAATCCCTAATCGCCTTGGGCCTTAATCTCTACTCTGATTAGCCCGGTCTGTTCAGCGCAAAATGCAAGCCTTAATGAACCTTGATTGCATCAAAGCCTTATATATAAAAATCCATATAACTGGAATATCCGTTTATTCATCTACTTGTCAAGGAATAATAATCTTTGCCGGTTATCCATCAGTTACAAGGGGCGCGGCCGCCATTCTTTAAATATCTTCTTAACCTCATATTCAAAGGCTTTTTGCTACGCGATTGTTGGTTGCTATTGACCTTATTCTCCATGGATGGTCTTATGTATTTCCGGGCCACAGGGCGAACGGATAGTGACTTGCGCGCTTCACAGATTGATGAGCGCAATCGCCTGTACAATTCCTTGCAGGCAATGATTTGTGAAGAATTATTATATTAAAGTGATTATATTAATGAGAGTCGGTTTTAACCATTAAAGTTTAACAAGAGAATACCTTTGGAGAAAGGACGTGATTCACATGCAATGGCAAAAATTTCTCCTGGATTCGGAAAATCCGCTTTACAGTTTTATTCCTTTGATCTTGATTTTTGTGGTTACGTGGATTTTAAGCGCAATAAGTTCCAAATATGGAAAGAAGCAGGAAGAAGAGGCTGAAGCAGAAGAATCTTCTGGTGGATCCTTAATGGATCTGATTACCCGTTCAATGAACACAGGGGAGCAAGAGAACAGAGACAGGGGGTCCACTTGGGGTGAGAGGTCGGATCAGGGGGAGTGGCATTTTGACGACAATGGGTTCGACGGCTATCAGGACGAAGCATATCGCGGGGACGGTTATGATATGGTGGGCGCGATTCCTGAACCCTCGGATGAGGACTATGCGTTTATGGGCTATGACAAGGTGGTGACTTCAGATCCCATTGAACCGAAATGGTGGGGAGCATGACCTTGACAATAGGCGTCTTTGGCAATGGGAACTTCCGGAAATTATTCAGCATAGTTGTTTTTACGCTCTTTGCCGTCTCATTTTCCATCACACAGGTTTGTGGAGATGAGACCTCAAAGGGGCATTCCTCAGACAATGAGAGCCCGTGGACTTCACAGGGCCGAATCTCAATACATGACCTGCAATTCGGTCCTGCTGTTTTTAAGGAAGACAAGTGGAAGTTCCTGGGAAATATGCGTTCCTTTAACGCGGGGCTTTTTGGAGAGAGGCTTACCTTGATGCTTCGGTTCTCTTATAGAAGCTCACGGCCCGACACTCAGTTGAAATTCGTGTTAAAACTCCCGGAGACCAGGGAATACGAAGAGACTTTGAATTTAAAGAAGAATCAGGGGGAATTTACATATAAGTTCACGATCCATGATCCTCTTAAGTTTGTCGGTAGTGGCTCACTCCGACTTTATTACGGCTTTAGCAAGGTGGATACCCTGGATTTTTCCATTGTCCCTGGAGCATGAGAAATAAGCCATTAGACCTATTGGAAAAATCAACTTCATTGAAGGTTTTAGCCAGGTCGAATCCTCCGGCCGAACCCCACAAATGAGTAAATCAACTTCCAAGAAGAGGCTGGATATTCTGCTCCATGAGCGAGGCCTTGTAGATTCCAGGGAAAAGGCCAAGGCCATAATAATGGCCGGGGATGTGTTGGTTCATGGAAAGCCCGCTGAAAAGGCAGGAAAGGAATATCCTTTAAACTCCGAGATCACGATAAAGGGAACCCTTAAGTACGTAAGCAGGGGGGGGCTGAAACTGGAGGCCGCTTTAGACCATTTCAACATTGACCCCCAGGGCTCGACCATACTGGACGCGGGCGCGTCCACCGGCGGTTTTACGGATTGCCTGCTTCAAAGGGGGGCCCGATTGGTTATTGCAGTGGATGTGGGATATGGCCAATTCCATTGGAAGTTAAGAAACAATGAAAAGGTAATCCTTTTGGAGAGGACCAACATACGGAATTTGGACCCTGGGGAAATGGGGCGCAAGGTTCAGGGGGTGGTAGCGGACCTTTCATTCATATCTTTGAAACTGGTTTTGAACAATTTCTATGAAATTCTGGAAGATAACGGTTGGGCGTTGCCCATGGTAAAACCACAATTCGAAGTTGGAAAGGATCACACTCCAAAAGGCGGGGTTGTCAAAGATAAGGCCTTGATAAGCCAAACCGTTGATTCCGTTGAGCGCTTTGCCGAAGAGATCGGTTTTATATGCAGGGGCTCATTTGAGAGCCCTGTAAAGGGACCCAAAGGGAATCAGGAAGTTTTTTTGTGTTTAGAGAAGCAGAGGGAGCGTATGTGAAATACCGCTGCTTGTGGGCCGATCTCAAGTGTCCATGCCACTTTACCACACCATGGAATTGCACGCTAAAACCGTGTTGGAAATGGCCTTTGAGTAAAGAATCAGGGTTCGATTCTCCTGATAGGCGGAGTAAACGGCCCTGAAAGCTTTTCCCAAAAAATATTTGGTATCTATACACTCTTCTGGGGGCCCAGTGTAGGTCGAGCAGGATGGCGTGAGTCCGATGAGCGAAGTTTCCTGAGCCTGCGAATAAAACACAGCGAATCGGATCTCTCGCCAACAGGCTTAACCTGGAACACCTCTAGGACCTATCCTTTGTACATTAAGTATTGGCTCACAGAGCATGACCGCATTTAAGTGAATAATTACAATATTTGTCTGTTTGAACTTGAAGAGAGACGGTTGTTGGAGTAACTTGATCTGTTATTCGATGAAGAAACTATGGTCAGCAATAGGAGGTTTTGGGCATGGGGGCAAGAATACACAACTTTAACGCAGGGCCGGCCGCTCTTCCATTACCTGTCTTGGAACAGGTTCAAAACGAATTTCTGGATATTCAGGGTTCAGGAATGTCCATAACCGAGGTGAGCCATAGGTCGTCCATCTTTGATGATATAATCAATGACGCGGTATCCAGAACTAAAAGACTACTGAAAATTCAGGATAGTCATAAGGTTCTTTTTCTGCAAGGGGGCGCGAGCGGCCAGTTTTTTATGGCGCCAATGAATTTGATACCAGATGGCGGATTTGCAGAGTATGTGAATACAGGAACATGGTCCACCAAAGCGATCAAAGAGATAGAGAATCTGGGCAAACCATATACAGTGGTGGCTTCCAGCGAAGATAGGGACTTTTGTTACATCCCAAAAGGGTTTCCGGTATCTTCGGCCTCGGCCTATCTTCACATAACCACAAATAATACGATCAAAGGGACCCAATACCACGAATATCCGGATACAGGAGATGTCCCCATTGTGGCTGATATGTCTTCGGACATCCTATGCAAGCCTATGGATGTGAAGCCTTTTGGTTTGATATACGCGGGGGCTCAAAAGAATCTCGGTCCTGCGGGCGTGACGCTCGTAATATTAAGGGCAGACATGTTGGAGCGCACTCCAAAAGATTTGCCCACAATGCTCAAATACACCACCCACGCGGACAAGAACTCTCTATATAATACACCGCCGTGTTTCGCCATATATGTGGTCCAACTGGTCCTGAAATGGATAGAAGAACAAATCGGCGGCTTGGACGCAATGGAGAAACGTAACAGGGAAAAGGCCGATAAATTGTATGACTACATTGATTCAACGGACTTTTACAACGGTACTGCTGATAAGGATTCAAGGTCCATGATGAACGTCACCTTTAGACTACCTAATGAGGATCTTGAAAAGACCTTTGTGTCCGAGGGCTTGAAAAACGGCCTTGGCGGATTAAAAGGGCACAGGTCCGTTGGAGGTTGCAGAGCCTCCATATATAATCCCACAGGACTGGACGCGATTGAGGCCCTTATCGGTTTCATGAAGGACTTTGCTAAAAAGAACGGATAAGATGGCTAGAAGCGGAAGAATCTGTATTTGAAAGGCAACTGAAACAAAGGGGCCATAGCGCAACTAAAGGAATTGACAAGGAGATGGTGAATGGGCTACCGAATCCTAGTATCCGACAATTTACATCAAAAGGGCATAGATCTATTTTCCGCACAAGATGGTTTTGAGGTCCATGTTAAGACAGGGCTTTCCCCTGAGGGGCTCAAGCAAATAATCGGAGATTATCACGGTCTTGTTGTGCGCAGCTACACCAAGGTGACAGCAGAGCTTCTGGGCCAGGCCACCAATCTCAAGGTCATTGGCAGGGCCGGTACAGGTGTGGACAATATAGACATCACCGAGGCAAGCAAAAGGGGTATAGTCGTAATGAATACCCCTGGGGGCAACTCCCAGGCTGCAGCTGAACATACTTTGAGCCTGATCATGGCTTCATTGAGGCATGCGCCCCAGGCCGCGCTTTCCATGAAAGAGGGCAAATGGGAGAAAAAGAAATTCCAGGGTAGAGAGATTACAGGCAAAACCCTTGGAATCATAGGCCTGGGAAAAATCGGGGGCCTTGTGGCCAAATTAGCGGGCCAGGGTATGAAGATGAAGACCCTTGGTTTTGATCCCATGGTCAGCGGGGATAGGGCCGCAAAGCTCGGTGTCGCGTTGACCGACCTGGATACGATCTTTGCACAATCAGACATTATCACTCTTCACACTCCCATCAATTCAGAGACCAAGGATCTTATAAACTCACAAAATATTGCAAAAATGAAGGATGGCGTCATTCTCGTCAATTGCGCGAGAAGTGGAATAGTAAATGATGAGGATCTTCTCCAGGCCCTTGAGTCCGGCAAGATCGGCGTGGCGGCTCTGGATGTTTTTTCCAATGAGCCCCCTGACCCAGGCGACAAGTTGCTAAACCATGAAAACGTCATAGCTACCCCTCATCTTGCCGCGTCCACAGAAGAGGCCCAGGTTAATGTGGCAATGTCCATTGCCGAGCAGATCATTGACTATCTTGTAAATGGAACCGTATATAATGCGATAAACGTGCCTGCGGTCAGCTCTGGAGACATGGTAAAATTGGCCCCGTACCTTGACCTGGCCAGAAGGCTTGCCCAGTTTGGAGCGGCAATGAGCACGAAGTCGGTTTCCGACATAGAGGTTGAGTACAGAGGCAATGTGGCTGACTGGGATTTGGAGCCCATCAATAACGCGGCCATTATGGGGCTCCTCATGGCCAGTGAAGGGAATGAGGTCAATGAGGTCAACGCAGGTTTCTTGGCTGAGGAACGAGGTATCAGTTTCAGGCAAACCAAGGCCAAAAGGGGACATGACTACTCTTCTTCCATTGTGATAAGAATTACCGACCATGATCGACGGATGCTGAGCGTTCACGGCGCGTTAATAAACAGGGTGGGCCTTGAGCCGAGGATCATAGGCATTGATCAATACGTTACAGAGGCGATTCCTTCAGGTTATATGCTTGTGGTCACAAACAGGGACAGGCCCGGAATGATAGCGAGTATCTCCGGCGCGTTGGCTGAAAAGGATGTTAATATAGCGCAGATGAATCTTTCCCGTGATCAAGTTGGAGGCCAAGCCCTGTCAATAATAAACCTGGATGGCCCAGCGCCTGGGGAAGCACTGGATAAAATAAGAAATGTACCTGGAATACTCACGGTTACCCAGGTGAAATTGGAAGATTGATTCCAAAGAACATTCACGCCGTTTCTCGGCGCCTCATATAAAAATAGAACAAACAGAGAGGCTGAAACTTGAGCACATTGGTGATTGAAAGGCCTACAGTCCAGGCCACAATGGTTATAGTTGGAACCCAATGGGGTGACGAAGGAAAAGGAAAGATCGTAGACCTCATAGCTGGTGACGCGGACGTGGTGGTGAGGTTCCAGGGCGGCAACAACGCTGGCCATACCTTGAAGGTGGCAGGCCAGGAGGTCATAGTTCATCTTATTCCTTCGGGTATTCTCTATTCGGATACACTCAATGTATTGGGAAACGGAATGGTTATAGATCCAGGGGTTCTCTTGGAAGAAAAAGAGGAACTAAGATCAAAGGGCTTTTTCCCAAAGGATGACCAACTTCTCATATCTGATCGGGCTCAGGTTATAATGCCTTACCATAAGGTTATCGATCATGGCAGAGAAGCGATACTCGGTGGCAACAAGATCGGCACCACAGGGCGTGGTATAGGTCCGGCCTATGAAGATCGCGCCTCTCGAATGGGTATAAGGATGGGTGATCTTCTAAGGCCCGATACATTGAAAAAGCGAATCGCCAGCGCCCTAGACGAGAAGAATATCCTTATCGAGCACAGATTCAAGATGGCGCCCATAGAAACCGATCCTATAGTTGAAGTCTATTCGGAATTCGGTAAAAAGCTGGCGCCCCATA
>CAZFJT010000147.1:6518-7268 GCA_964519135.1 uncultured Syntrophales bacterium
TGGAAGGGAGCAAGGTGCTCTTTGAAGGCGCGCAGGGAACACTCCTTGACATAGACCACGGCACCTATCCGTTTGTTACCTCTTCAAATGTTGTATCAGGAAATGTGTGCTGCGGAACTGGAATAGGCCCAAATAGGCTCAAGACCATATGGGGTGTTGTAAAGGCTTATTCCACAAGGGTCGGATCAGGGGGATTTCCCACAGAGTTAACAGGTGATCTGGGCGAGAGGATCAGAGAGACAGGGGGCGAGTACGGCGCGACAACCGGCAGACCCAGAAGATGCGGATGGTTGGATCTTGTGGTGCTCCGCCACAGCATAAGGCTCAATGGATTGACCGGTTTGGCTCTTACAAAAATGGATGTTCTAACAGGGGTATCTCCCATTAAGATTGCAGTGGAATATGAACTGGACGGAAGGCCCATGAACAGAGTGCCGGCCAGTGTTGATGACCTGAATCGAGTTAAACCCCACTATAGGGAAGTCCCAGGTTGGGATGAGCCGATCTCCCATTGCAGATCATTTGATGAATTGCCTGAGAACGCACGGTCATATGTGGAAACAATCGAGCATATGACAGGGGTGCCTGTTACTCTTGTATCCGTGGGGCCCGGAAGGGAACAGAGCATAATACGGGAGCATCCTTTTTGAGGCAAGGAACCGAGTTTTCATTATAGAGGTTTAGCGATTATCTGACGCACCTTTAGATCAAGGAACCTGTTTGAAGGTCTGGCTTGGATCACTACCACAG
>CAZFJT010000148.1:0-7170 GCA_964519135.1 uncultured Syntrophales bacterium
GTCATGGTATCCTGCCCTTTAGTACTTTGCAATCTTTCCCGGCTGATGCGGTCCTCAGGTGCTCCCTGAGTCTTTTCATCTTTTGAGGCGGCGCAGGATTTGTCTTGATCCATTTCTGCTCGATCTGGTCCCACCAATAATCGGTATATGTGAAAGATGATCCTTTTTTCTTATAAATGGACAGAGTCCTGGCCCCAGTGGTGAAATACTTGCAAAGCCTTGCATAAAAGATGTTGTCACCCTTTCCCACCATCTCCCTGGCAAGCCTGGTTAGCTTCTTGACATAAGCGGAATGGTCGAATTTTTCAAATCTCTTGGAATCTCCTTGTTTTGAATTGGATTCATCAGTTTCATGGTTTTTGGCTTGAATATTCCCTTGCCGTCCATTAGGGGTAGTGGGCTGTTTTAGGTCTGCGCCATCCTTGGGTTGATCATCCATCTCGGAATTATCAATATCTTTAAGGTCCGATTCTTCTCGCTGTTCTTCATTATTGTTCGAAACACTATCGAATTTTGAATCCGTTGATTTATCTATATTCTCGCTCTTTGGTTCCTTCTCAAGCCCCTGATCAGATATTTTTTCAGATTCTTTGGCAGTGGTATTGCCCTCCCAAAAAAGCATTGAGTTGATTGCCGAGCATCCCACCATAAACGCGCAAAAGAGTTGGAGAATGATAAACAATAAATATATGGACCATCTTTTGATTGATAATGATGTCACTTGAAGATCCAGGTACGTCTCGTAAGCCTCAAGATTTTCATCATAGAAAATTAGAAATAGAAATCAAGGAAATGAATTTGATTTAAGCCCACAGGGGCTGGAATTAATAGCCGCAATCCCTGGGGACGAGGCTGGATATGTTGGGTGGGTCGTGTCAATCAATAATAGGCAAGGCCTCAAATACTTTAAGATAATGCAATATAATAATTCAATAAGACTCCGCGTCTCTTTTCATATATGTTTTTAAAGCCTCTTGAAGAACTCCGGCGGCCAATGTCGCGCAATGGATATCCTCTTCAGGCAGATGGCCGACCTGTTCAATAACCGCCTTATAATCAATGTCGGCTATTTCTTCAGGTGTTTTGTTCAGGGCCAATTGGGTCGCCACTGCAGCGCACGCGTTGCTCATCCTGCACCCATCCGTCCAATAAGTGGCTTGTACTACCTTGTCACCATCAAAGCGCAGGGATATCTTCATTGAGTCGCCACAGGAACCCTTTGCTAAAGCCACAGCGTCCGGTTCGTCTATGGTTCCCCAAGTTGGGTTAAATTTCCATTGAACCATGATCCAGATAAATATTACGCAGAAAATTACGGCGGCAGCTATAATTATATGTGAAAAGCCTATTTCCATTACGGGTGAATCTCCACTCCTGTTAACTCCACACCATATCCTCCCATTTGGAGAACCCTGTCCTTGAATTCCTTACTTGAGAGTTCCTTAAGCAGAGCGAGTATTTTTGGTTCTTCCATGAACTCCTCAGGTATCACGAAATCGTATTGCTCAGTGCAAACCGGAATAAAATCCAGATCCAGCGCCCTTGCCGCGGCCAGAACCCCCATTCCCACATCCGCGACTCCGGATAATACGGCTACCGCCACTGAAGTGTGGGTATACTCCTCCACATCGTAGCCATTTATAGAATCAGGGTCAATACTCTCCATTGTAAGATAGTAATCCAGTAAAACCCTTGTTCCAGCGCCTGATTGACGATTTATGAACACAACGTCATCCCTGGTGAGATCCTTGAAGCTCTTTATCCCTTTAGGATTGCCTTTCTTGGTCATCAGTCCCTGTTCCCTCATTACACAATTGAAAACACGGACCGGTATATGGCTTATATATTTATTGATATACGGCCAGTTGTACTTTCCTGACTCAGGGTCCAGTAAGTGACAAGTGGCCATGTGGCATGAGCCGTTTTTCAAGGCCATCAGGCCCCCTAGACTGCCCACGTGACTTGATGACACATGGCAATTTCTGGCAACGCACAAGTCGGCCAAAGTGTCCAAAGTGAGATCATGGCTGCCTATTATCACTACTGTTTTATTTACTTGATCCAAATCCCTGAGCAACTCAACGTCAACGCTTGATCCCTGATCAATTCCTTCGCTTTGAGAAGGTATGGTAATGATTCCATCAGCGCGCGTAAGTGTTGTAATTGCGCCCGCGCCTCTAGGTAATGGGGCCGCGACAATTCGATCCTTGACCCTTCCGAGCTTGACCCTGAAAAATTCACGTCTTCCGAGCTTTGATGGGATCTTCCTTGGAACATGAGCCTTTGTTTTTGGCCTTGAGCCCCCTTGAACTCCCATCATTTTCGCAATAACAGGTAAACCGAATACCTCAAATGACAGGGCCGCTGATACTGGATAACCCGGGTTTCCAATTACGGGCTTACCCTGAACAATACCTAGTATGGTGGGTTTTCCCGGCATCATGGCAACCCCATGGACCAGAATTTCGCCGAGCTTCTCAATGATTGTGGCTGTGTAATCAGCGCTTCCGGCGGATGAACCGGCGTTTACCACAATTAAGTCACAATCAGACTCAACAACCTCTTTTACCTTGTCCATGATTTTATCAAGGTCATCCGGGACAATGGCGTTGGTGATAGCCTCTCCTCCGGCTTGTTCCACCAGGCCGGCCAACAGGATTGAATTGTACTCTATTGTTTGCCCGCTTTTTGGTCTATCTCCGCCCAGTTCCTGCCAAGGAAACAGTTCTGATCCTGTTGGAATGATGGAAACCTTTGGTTTTTTTAGGACCTCCAATTCACTTATACCGCCTGCAAGTATGGCCGCCATATCATATGGGCTTATTTTATGAAGACCCGGAACAATCATTTCTGTGGCTACAAAATCCTCGCCGACCCTTCTCACATGCTTCCAAGGAGTAAGGCCCTCGTATATTTCAAATGAATCATCATCTGTGAAGTTCACATCCTCGATCATGATCACCGCATCTGAGCCTTCAGGAATCGGTAAACCCGTGTTAACCGCAAACGCGTTATTGCCAACCTGAAAGGAAACCGGATTGTCCGGCCTTGCATTAAAGCTGTCTGAAGCCTTAATAGCAAAACCGTCCATGGCCCCGGTATGAAAAGCAGGGGAGGAAAACTTGGCGTAAACCGCCTTGGAGGTTATTCTATTCAGTGATTGCTTCACACTGACAACCTCTGTTTTGACTTCAATATGCCCGTCCAGACTGTTTAAGAACAGTTCCAACGCCTCATCAGGCCCCAACATGTCCAGGTAAATATTTCTTTTAAATTCCATCTTCATTTGTCCAATCTGATAATAATGTCACATGAACCGCCTGGTTTTTGTACATGCCCTCGCAGTCCTCTGGTATCTCAATATATCCATGCGCCTTGACCATTGTTGATATCATGCCGGATTTCCCGACAATCGGCTTGGCAAATACTTTTCCGTTGTCTCTCTCCAGTCTAACGCGGATAAAATCCAACCTGCCTTCCTTTGATGGTACATTCCGAGATAGACGCGCTGATACTGTAGGGCTGAGATAAGGTATGGCGCGCCTTTCACCTTCAAGTTTTCTTAGAAGGGGAATAGCGAATCTTTCAAAGCAAATCATCGCTGAAACAGGGTGTCCTGGAAGGCCCACGATTGGCTTACCTTGAGCCTTTGCCAGTATGAGAGGTTTGCCAGGAGATACGGACACTCCATGGGCGAGGATCTCTGAGCGCTTTTGTTCTTTGATCGCGTCGATGAGAAAATCACGTCGCCCCATTGAACTTGCGCCGGAAAATACAACAAGATCACATTCTTTTAGCCCGCTTTTTAGCGCTGAGTCCACTGAATCTAAGTCATCTTTGACTATGCCCATCCACACAGGTTCCGCGTGAGCTTTGATTGCCATTGCAGTAATGCAATATCTGTTCACATCCCTTATGTGGCCTGGGACGAGGGCCTGTTCAACAGGTATTATCTCGTCCCCTGAACTGATCAACGCCATCCTCGGTCTTTTAAATACATTGACACAGGACACTCCCAGGGCGGCAAGGGCGCCTAAATCCGCCGGCCTGAGCCTGGCGCCCTCTAAGAGAATCTTCTCACCGGACCTTATGTCTTCGCCCCTTTTAATAACATTCTCATATGGCGCAACCGCCTGTAGAACCTCAACTGTGTCCGCGTCCAACTCCTCAACCCTCTCAAGCATAACAACCGCGTCTGCCCCTTCAGGAAGGGCGCCGCCGGTCCAAATCCGATAAGTTTCGCCCCTTTTTACGGTTTGATCCGGAACCTTGGCCATCGGGATTTCCCCTTTGAGTTCCAAAAGGGCCGGAGCGGACTCTGACGCGCCAAAGGTATCCCGGGCCCTCACTGCAAAGCCGTCCATGGTTGACCTGTTGAATCCAGGGACATCATCTTCTGAAATGATCGTACTGGCTAAGGTCCGATGAGTCGCGGCTTCCAATGGAACTTCTTCCCGGCCGAGAGCCTCAAACTCCCCAATAAGCTCCATAAGACGGTCAGAGGAGATAACTTCCAAGAAAGGCTTATCCAATTTGTGTCCTCTATGCGAATATTTGATGATGGACGTTTTACTGAATTTATCAATCTAATTGAGCTATGTCAAAAATGTCTGAAGGTAATCCCTCAGTAACGCACGGCCATGCTTACTAAGCGCATATGATATGTAAAAAATATAGGTCAACTAGAGTAAACTTTGTTTGGCTATTACTATCAGGTACACGCGGCCGCGAGCCTGCTGGCGGAAGATCCGATTCGCTGTGTTTAATTCGCAGGCTCAGGAAACTTCGCTCTTCGGACTCCCGCTGTCTAGCCCGGCTTTCATAGCTTCCCCCACAAGAGTGAGTGGTCACCAAGTTTTAAATCCAGATCTTGACATCAAAGGTTGGTTTCTTATTATTGTAGTAAAGAATAACGAGTATCACTCAGCGCAACATGAAACACCAAAAATGAAAAGAATAATTATATACACGCTTTGCGCCACTATTTGCCTTATCCCGTTCGGATATTGGATACCTCCGGCAAAGTGCAAAGTCAGAGCAAAAACAAAGGTAATGGAAGAATCGGGTTCATGCCGGATGAAGGCTTGTTGCTGCTCTAAGAATAATGTTGAACAGCCGCGAGGAAATTCTAATAAAGATAGAGAGCCTTTATGTGAAAAAAAAGATAAAAATGCCCTTCTTTTCTCGTGCGCGTGTAAATATTTAGCGGCAAATAAACCGGCCTTTTTAAACCAGCCAATATGCCAGAAAATGCATTTTCCCGGGCCCATTGATGGAACTCTTAGCCAAAAGTACATTCCTCCTTTGGGCATAAGGTTATCGGATATTCTTTCACGTCATTTGAACAACTACTATTATGCAAACATTTTAATAGCTAACTGCGTCTGTCTCACCTAGATTATACCATTCATTACAAGCTATTTAAGCATACGAAATATCTCTCTCTAAGTTGACCCAGTTCCATTTACGTCAATTAAGAGACACCATATCGACTAGAGTTAACTGAGGATTACGGATAATTATTCTTCTGGAAATTACTTCAGGCTTTATCTCGATATCCAATGTTTACTGCGCGCTTAGGGATAATTCGGATAAGTTGCTGAAATAATAATGCGCTTAATCTTGATTTGCATGCCGTTAGGGGATAGATATGAATAATTTAAAAGCAGATGGACATAAATCTGGCCTCAGACAAAAGACGATTTGGCTGGCCCCTATTGTTGTAATTGCTTTTGCCATAGGTTTTTTTATTGGATCCGGCGGACAGCAGGAGAATTCAGAAAGCCTTCCCAGCGAAAAAAAGCAGGACAGCTCAACTGATGTTTCCAAGGCTAACACTGTTTGGACTTGTTCCATGCACCCTCAGATCAAATTACCAAAGGAGGGCAAGTGTCCTATTTGTTTTATGGACTTGATCCCTCTGGAAAGTGATTCTGAGGAGGATGAAAGCCCCCTTAGATATTCAATGTCAGAAAAGGCAAAGACTCTCGCGCAAATTAGAACCACTGAAGTGAAAAGGGACAAAGCTGAAGTAAAACGCAGACTAGTTGGAATGGTCTTTGAAAATGAAACAAAGGTTGCGGCTCTTACTTCGAGGATCAGCGGTCGACTTGACGAGGTTTTCATAGATTTTGTAGGCGCAAAAGTTGAAAAGGGCGACCCTATGGTAACCATCTGGAGCCCTACATTGATAACCAGCCAGGTGGAACTCTTCGAAACTCTAAAGAGTTCCGAATATGACAAGACAGTGGCAAAGGGAGCTGAAGAAAAACTCATTCAATATGGTCTAACCAAAGAACAAATAGAGGAAATCAAGAAAAAGAACACGCCTGATTTGAGTGTGACCTTGCGAGCCCCAATAAGTGGCGTAGTCATGGAAAAGAACGCCCTTCTTGGTAATTTCGTTGATGAGGGGACAGAGATGTTTATTATTACGGACCTTTCCACTGTTTGGGTCAAGCTCGACGCGTATGAGTCCGACTTGCCATGGATCAAATACGGCCAAAAAGTCACTTTTACTACCCCAGCGGTCCCTGGCAAGGAATTCCATGGAAAGGTTCTATTCATAGATCCTATGCTTCAAATGGAAACACGTTCAGTGAAAGTGCGCGTAGAGGCTGAAAATCCCGATCTTTTGCTGAAACCTCACATGCTGGCTACTGCGGTAATTCACGCGTCTATTGACTCCCAGGGCAGAGTCATTAATCCGGAATGGGCCGGCAAAGCGGTTTGCCCTGTTCACCCTGATGTTACAGGAAAACCCGGCGACATATGCCCAACGAGCAAAAAGGACCTGGCGCCTCCCACTGCATTCGGTTATGCCACAAACTCAGAGCCTGAGCTACCGCTGGTCATTCCATCCACCGCCGTGCTTTTTACAGGCGAAAGATCAGTGGTTTATGTGGAAGTCCCTGATACTGATAAGCCCACGTACGAACTCAGGGATATAAGCATCGGACCGCGGGCTGGGGACAAATATGTGGTGTTGGACGGCCTGGAAGAGGGAGAGCGTGTCGTAACTTACGGAAATTTTAAAATAGATAGCGCGATGCAAATATGGGCAAAGCCCAGCATGATGATTCCTGATAGACCTACCTAAAAGGTAGCTGAAGAAATAGAAGCGGAGATAATAGAAAGACTACAGGTAAGCATGGACTTTCTGGATGATCT
>CAZFJT010000149.1:0-7157 GCA_964519135.1 uncultured Syntrophales bacterium
AGTACATCCTGCCCGGTGACTTTGCCCTGGTAATGAGCCATTCCATAAGAACGGCAAACTCCAGGCGCCTTTGGGGCCCCTGACTTTTTGAGGCCAGATGGCAATTGACCGCCAAAAAATGATAAGGATTCATAGCGCTTGAATCCCTTATTTCAAAAGATGCGCAGAAAGGTGATCGCATAAAATCTATGAACCTGCTCAAAGAATCATGTCCGTATATTCCCTTATCCAATACAGACCTTCCTTCAAGGAATTCCCTGATCTTTGTCCTGTCCAGGGTAATGTCTGAGGCCAGCTCAGTGCGCCTCACTCTGGGTTGATAGTATAAAAAGCCCAGTCTTTCATCAGCGTTACCAGGGTCCCCAGGAAAAAGACCTGTAATATCGGACAGCAAATAGTTGAACTCCTCACCCATCCGTCTCTTCAGATGTATCAGGGAGGCAATATTCTCTTTGAGTTCCTGTAGAGCGAGAAGATCGAATCTCTTACATATCAATGAAATAAATTCCCAAGCCAGTTCGGATCGTCTTGGGTCAGCCCCTGACCTGTGAGGCCCGAAGCTTCTTAAATTAAACGAACCCAGCACAATGGAGTTCCCTCTTCTCTCAGGCAGCCCAAAATAAAAAGACTCCGATTCCAGGTATTTGAGTATCTTTCTCCATTCTTGTTCCGAGAAAAAATCATGGGAGCTTTGGTCCAGAAAGGAGAGACTGGGGCGGCCTTTGTGAGGACCTTCCATAATATCTTTACTCATCCTGGTTATGGCAAAGATATCCGAGGTTTTATGGACTCCCTTTTTGGGATGGTTTGAAATAGGCGGTGTTTTTTCAGGGCTCGGGGCCTGTGTATAGGTCCTTTCCACTTTTCTGGACTGGGCCTTGCCAAGTTGCAGTAATTTGATCATTTCCTGATGACCCCAATTAATGGCCCATTCCATTGGCGCCTTACCCATTTTATTCTCAATGGTCGCGTCCGCGCCGCCTCTTATCAAAAGCCTGACCATGTCCACATCACCGGATATGACCGCTTTCATCAAGGCTGTGGCGCCGTACCTGTGCTCCACCTTGTTAAGGTCAACCCGCCCTGATCTCAGGAGCAGCCTCACCATATCCACATTGCCCCTTTCGACCATTTCCATCAGCAGGGTCTTACCTTCCTTGTCCTGGAGGTTCACCTTGGCCCCATGCTCAATAAGGTAGTCGGCGATAGCTTCATGGCCTTGACGCACAGCCGCCTGGAGAGCTGTTTGGCCGTTAAAGTCCGAGTTGACTCGGGCGCCTTTTTCTATTAATTCTCTAACCTTTGAATAATTACCTCCCCAAGCTGCGGAGATGAGCTCCCTCTCAATTTTTTCGGACATACCCAACCTCTTTGAACACTCGAATTCAGGTAATAGCTCCTTGCATCAGTCTGAACTTGGGACTTGACGCGAAACCCTGCGGACTATTGCTCTAATTCATTGCGCTCCTAATTATAGCTTTTTAGAGGTTCCCAATGAAACAGAAAAGATATTTAAAATAAACCTGATTATAACATTAATCGGTCTATCCCAGAAGCGCATACTTTATTTAACGGGCGGCGAAATATAATGCTCCGGAGCGCGAACGATATCCGTATTTTATAGCACGCGCCAAAAAAATGCAGATTCTTGCTAAGTTTTCCGGGCCCTTTTTTCGGCAAAAACTTTATGCAATTCCTATAAATAACTTGGAATCCATAAATGGGAATTCAAATTCTGTTCTGGTTAATCTTGAATTCACAACTTCCAAAGATTAACATACAGGGCAACCGATCATGGGACCTCTGGGAACACTATATTCACCATGCAAAGACTCCAATAGAGATCACGGGTCTTAGGGTCGGGATTATATTTCATTGGTATTCAATTTCAAAAGTGCTCACGCGCAAAGTGCGTTTTAAAAACATCTCTTCAGGGGTAGGATATGAAAATCATGATAAGGGTCGGCTCTTTGTCAATGGAAGCTGAATTAAACGATAGTTCCACAGCAAAAATGATAGGCCAGGCCCTGCCGTTTGATAGCCAATTCAACACCTGGGGTGATGAGATCTATTTCCCAGTTCCTGTACACGCCGACCTAGAAGCGGACGCCAAGGAGATCGTCAATATGGGAGACCTTGGTTATTGGCCTTCTGGAAACGCTTTCTGCATATTCTTCGGCCCCACTCCAATGAGCAGAGGCGATGAGATAGTCCCTGCTTCAGCAGTTAACGTCATAGGGAGAGTTCTTGGGGACGCGGTTGAGTTCAAATCAGTCATGAATGAGGGCCATGTACTTGTGGAATCCCTTGAATGACCTGTACGCTCAACTTGACTAAACCTGACCAATATAACATCTCTTGAAATCTTATCGGTAAAATAGGCAAAAAGGGTTTTCCCATGAGCAATTGACCGGTTTGCTCAGGTTTGATACTCTTGGCTCAAAAAGAGAACATTTGTTCTTTTAATGCCCTTTCCACAGATCCCACCAGGATCCTGCAATATCAGTAAATCTATTTGATCCCAGGAGGAGCGCATGGACCAGAACGGCAATGAGATGGATTTTACTCAAAACAACCTCAGCAACAGAGTTTCCAGGGAAGAGTTTTTTACTCCATTGGGAGCGGAAGAAGAGAACTCCGATGGATTGGAGGCCTCTGAGCAAACAAATACCGAGTTCACAGATAAGGCCTTTGAATATGTTTCAGATTGGTTAAAAACAGCCAAGCGTTATGTGGACAAAAAAAAGGACAAATGGGCCCTATTTGAGGATCATTATCACAACATGCGTGATCTGAACTCATGGGACAAATCTTCCGCTGATTACATGGATTCATTTGGTCGAGCTTCAACAGATTCCAAAGAAACTAAAAGGTGGCAGTCGGACATTATACTCGCGCCTTCATACATTGTTGACACATGGGCTGACAGAGCTTATCAGGCGATATTCAGTGGACCTGAATGGTTGAGCGTTATCCCAGAGAACCCTGACCAGGGAGCAATTGAGGACAGCTTTCCATCTTCGTACAAATTGCAGGAACTATTACTCTCAAGGCTTCGTCAGGGCCAGATACATATGCGGCTATACGAGATACTCCAGCACGTGGTCCTCTATGGGACCGTATACGCAAAGGTGTATTGGTATTCAAAGGAAGTCCCTAAACACAAATGGGACTTTGAGACCATGGAAGCTATTGAAACCAGCGAGACAATATTCGATTGTCCTGTTGTTCAAGTCATTCCCCTGGACAGGGTTCTGGTGGACTGGACCGCTACGCACAGTGACGTGCAAAGGCATAACGGGATCGGCCATATGGTTGATCAAACATATGAGCACATCATAGGTCAATTCAATAACCGCGTATATAATCTCAATGAAGATGAGTTCCTAAAAAGGTGGAATAACACTGACGGAGGCTTGGGGGATTACTCTCCAGGATTACTACGGGATGAGGACGCGGCCGACCTTGACAGCACAGAGAACCCGTCTTTTACAATCTGGGAGTGGCACGGAAGAATACCTCGGGAAGACGGTCCCAGGGAGTGCCTGTGCACAATTGTCACTGAGCGGGGATCCGATTCTCCTGAAGATGGGATCATGGTCAGGCTGAATGATTCTCCGGTGTTATGGTCCGGTTTAAGACCTTTTATCGCGGCCCATTACACGCCTATGCCAGGCCCGTTCGGTATGGGCGCGGTTGAGAGTAATCTTGATCTCATTCACGCGATTTCCCAGTTCATAAGTCAGTCCCAGGACAACGCTAGATTAACTGCTAACGCCCAGCTTGTGGTCAGAAGAGGGTCATCGGCTGCAAGGCAGATTAATTCCGATAGTGACGTGATCTATCCAGGCAAGGTTTGGACAGTGGACGACCCCGCGGACATACAACCCTTTCCTACGTTGAGTTTTCCCCAGGGGGACGTCAACAATATGATCAATTACCTGAACGGAATTCTGGAAAAGAGAACAACAGTCTCTGAAACCACCCTTGGAGTAGCCGGTAAGACAAAATCAGCAACAGAGGCCCATATACTTAACCAGGCAGCGATGACGCCTTTTTCCACAAGGGCCGATCTATTTGCCAGGAGTTTCTTGGAACCCTTGGGGAAGCTATCCCTTTCAATGCTTCAGCAATTCCTGGTTGATGACCAGATAATAACGGTCAGGGACAACGAAGGGAGGGACAAACCTATTCAGGTGCCTGTTGAGGAAATACAGGCCGGTACCTATAAGGTGGTGGCTACAATGACCCAACAGGATTCCACAAGGATAGCAAAGGCCCAGAGCATTGAGCGAGTCTTGCCCACACTGGCGAATTTCAGAGAGATACTAAAAGAAGAAGGAATTCATATTTCTTTTGCTGAACTGATGAAAAGATATTTGGATCTCATTGGAATTGATGGCGCTAATAGGATCTTTGTAAAGATCGGCCGCGCTTTGGGAAACCAGGGGGATCAAGCGGGGTTGGGACAGGATCAGCCAATGGAGGCCCACCCTCATTATGGACTGAGAACCTCTGATAAGCCCGGACCCATGGGGCCGGATCCAACGGATCTCAACGCGTTGGCTAAATTGCTCCAATATGAGACCGGGCAAGCCCCTGAAGTTAACTCGGACCTCACCAAGAGACCACCGGCATAAAGTCATGGGAAGAGATCCATCTTCCATAGATGAACAACTATACGATAAAAGACCTTTTATCCTGGAACCTCGGATTACACTATTAATAATTAGCTGACCATGATAAACCTGTGGTACATGTGTAGTGGAAGGTTTGATTAAAGGCAAAGGTGCGGGAAGATGGCTGCGAAATGCGCAATGTGTGGGGCCGAAGTATCGGAATCCGGCAAGATTTGCGACCGTTGTAAAAAGATAATAAACAAGGCCGCTGGTAAATCCAAAAAGGTGTCAGGGCTGGCCGACGCACTATACCCTGGTGACATGCTTGCTGAAGACTACGAAATAGTAAGGCTTGTTGGCAACGGAGGCGCGGGCAAGGTCTACGAAGCCAAGCAGAAAAGCCTTAACGATATGCCAGTGGCCCTTAAGGTGCTTCATAAAGACCTGAACAATGATGAAAAGGCCCTGGCCCTTTTAAAAAAGGAAGTGATCATAGCCAGGAGACTAGCCCATGACAATATTATAAAGGTTTACAACATAGAAAAGACAGGGGATCGTCATTTCATAGTCATGGAATATGTTCATGGCGAGAGCCTCCTCTCCATATTGCGCAGAAGCAAAAAACTCTCAGTTGAAGAATTCACTCCAATAATACTCAATATTTGCAGCGCCCTGGAATATTCACATGACTCCGGAATAATCCACCTTGATATCAAACCAGGCAATGTGCTTGTGGGAACCTCAGGAAAAGTTAAGCTTTGCGATTTTGGCATTGCCAGGATGGCCCTTGGTAATAAGACCACCGCAACCCAGCGCCTGGTCATGGGCTCAGTGGGCTTTATGTCTCCAGAGCAGTATTCAGGGCGAAAGAGCGTTACAGTGAGATCAGACATTTACGCGCTCGGCGCGACCGCGTATTTCGCTCTATTTGGAGAAACTCCGGTAGGGGTGTCTGACAAAGATGATCTTTTACCGTGTATCAAGAAGGCTATGCAGTCCAATCCTGATGACAGGTTCGCGTCCATTAAGGAATTTCGTCGGGCCTTTGTAATGGAAAGCGGTTTTGGCGGCTATCCCGCGCCTCCAACAATAATGGCCAAACCACCTGAAACTATTCAGGCCCCTGAGCCGACGCCTATGCCTTCCCCTGGCGCGGATACGGTAATGACGGTTGACGTTTTTACCAGCCATAACACTGCAGCTAATCTCCACGACACAGCAACCTTGAATATTGATGGTGACTCCACTGGAACCTCTTTTTTGACCGAAAACACAAAAGCTTATTCAAAAGGCGAGCCTGAAAAAACCGGACAAAATTGGGAATCAGCCGAGAAAAAGGGTCCGGAAAAGATTACCCAGGATAATAATAAACGCATTAATAAAAACATTGACTCTGGGGGTCCGGAAAGCGAAGCGCCCAAAAAGAGCTATATTGTTCCTGTTTTAGGGGGAATAGTAGTTATAGGGATAATACTGGTCTTGGTCTACCTGGCGTTAAAGTAGGATTCACAAATTAGAAATAAACACCGGCTTCAAAGCCCAACATGTTCCATTCGCAACTCAGGTCCCATAGATCGTCGCCTTGGGCTGGGCTTTGTTCACCAGAGAAGCTCAGATTGCGCCTCTCCCAAATCAACTTTGCAGAAACGTCGAATCTGTATATCTGAGGCCTGAAGACAAAGGCCGCGCCCAAATTGTAATACCTTGTATCTGATACAGGGATATTGTAATAGCATTCAAAGTGCATGGGAAAACCTAGTATTTCAGGTGGGGCGTACCGCATATAAGGCCCCACAGTGGTGGGTTCTCCCGCGGAAAGCTCAAAATAATCGTCTTTAGTGTTCGTGGTAAATACAAGATTTCCCCTGAGTTGGGGTTCATAAAAGTAGTGGTCCGCGGCCACTCCCACTGTAAGCCAGTCAAGATGGATAGCGTCAAAAGCTCCTCCAAGACGGAACCCATTGGATATTATTTTCCCCTTCTGTATCTGGAGGCTTTTGTTTTCAAAATGAGAATAACCGACCCTAAACCCTAGTCTCCATAGTCTCAAGGTTGAATGGGCCTCGTACGCTGTGGGATATTCATCCAACCCCAGGCTGTTGGTCCTTATATCGATCTCGGCCATGGAAGCGTCCTGGGGTTTAAGACGAGCCTCCTGAAGGGCCCCAAGGATCATGGAGGTTCCAGCCTCACTCCTGAAAGTATTTCCAAAACCTTCTTTAGGGAGTAGTGGTCCCATATATCTTTCAAGGGATCTGACAGGTAGCGCGGAAATGATAGCTGAGCCATAGGATTGCGCCATACTGTGTAAAGGCTGGCACAACAAAGTCGCAACCACTGCTATAGCTATTATTGCCAACTTACTGAATGTTCCTGAAATAGGCGCCACTTAATACATTCCCTAGAAATAAATGTACAAATCCATCAATATTAGACCACAACTGAAGTCAAAGCGTCAAGCCATTTATGAGATATGTCGTATGGATTCACTTAGGCGCCGCTTTGCTTCCTAAGCGTATATGAAACGTGATAGTAAAG
>CAZFJT010000150.1:0-7117 GCA_964519135.1 uncultured Syntrophales bacterium
CTCTGTTTCTCTCCACCGGAAAGGCCCGAAGGCCTTCTCATTAATAAATGACCTATTCCCAATATTTCAGTCACCTTGTCAAACATTGCATATCGCGTTGATTCAGGCGCGAGATGCATTCCGTACTCCAGGTTCCCCTTAACACTCATGTGTGGGAAAAGTCGGCCATCCTGGAACACATAACCGCATCTTCTTTTTTCAGGCCTTACCCAAATTCCGATTTCAGTGTCACACCAGACCACCCCGTTCATGGTAATCTCACCAAGATCCGGGCGTATCAGACCGGCTATTATGTTAACTATGGTTGTCTTGCCTGAACCGGAACGGCCGAACAAGGCTGTAACACCTTTTGAGGGAAGCTCCATGTCCACATCAACCGCAAAGTCTCCTTGTTGTTTACTTATTCTCACTTTTAAAGTCATTCAACTTCCCATTCGAGCCTGTATTCTCCTATTCATATTCTCGGACAGAGCCAATGCCATTACTGAAATAATAATGGAGAGCACGCATAGCCTCATTGCCGCTGTCTCCCCACCCGGGGCCTGAGTAAAAGTGTACAGGGCCAATGGCAATGTTCTGGTCTCTCCAGGTATATTGGAGACAAATGTGATAGTCGCGCCGAATTCACCCAGGCTCCTGGCAAAGGCCAGCAACACCCCGGTGAGGATACCGGGCAGGGTCAATGGGAGAGTAATGGTAAAAAACACCCTTAAAGGCCCGGCGCCCAAAGTTCGGGCCGCAGACTCAAGTCCCTGGTCTATGGCCTCTATTGACAGTCTCACAGCCCTGACCAGGAGAGGAAAAGCCATTACCCCGGCCGCTATTGCCGCTCCCTTCCAATTAAAGGCCACAGTAACACCCAGGAAGTCGTGCAGCCAGGCGCCCAAAGCCCCTTTTCTTCCCAGAAACACCAGGAGTAGATATCCTGTGACAACAGGCGGCAATACTAAAGGCAAATGGACAATCGCGTCCAAAAGGGTTTTACCCCAGAAATTCCTTCTAGCCAAAATCCAGGCTATGGCAGCCCCAAATGGCAGGCTTATGAACACGGCCCAAAAGGCCACCCACAGGCTCAATTTCACTGCTTCAAGTTCGGACTGGGATATGTTTATGAGGTCAAACAAACGTCTCTCCAAGATTCTTTCAAATATCAATCCCTAAGGAATGTGAATCCGTACTTTTCAAAGATCTCGCCGGCTTCCTTGCTTTTCATAAAACCGAACAATTCCATGGCCTCTTTAGTGGCGTTACCTTTTACTATCGCCACAGGATACCTCACAGGAGGGTGGGAGTTTTCAGGGAAAGTCCCTATAACTCTAACTTTCTCTGTTATTTTCGCGTCAGTGGAATACACTATACCCAATGGCGCCTCTGCCCTCTCAACCAATGCCAAGGCAGCGCGCACATCCTTGGACCTTGCTACCTTTGACTTGACCGTTTCCCAAACACCTAATGTTTCCAAGGCCTGTTTTGCGTAAATTCCCGCTGGAACATGATCAGGATCTCCCATGGCCAGCTTTCCAGGACCAAGAATTTCCGCCAATTTGAAGCCGGGTTGGATCTTGACCTCCACCATTGAACTAACAGGAGAAATCAACACCACGCTATTACCAAGTAATTCCGTCCTGGTCCCCTCTTCTATCTCGCCTTTGTCCTCAAGGTAATCCATCCATTTGGGATTTGCGGACACATATATATTGGCCGGCGCCTTGTTTTCTATTTGCTTTGCCAGGGTTGAAGAAGACGCGAACGAGCATGAGACTTTTACTTTGCTTATCTTCTCAAAAGCAGCTCCAATGTCTGTAATAGCGTTAGTTGTCGAAGCGGCTGCAAATACTAGTACTTTTTCCTGGCAGTGTGCCCAGTTATTGAAGAAAAGCGCGCAAAAAACGGTTATGAATAAAACCAATCCTTTACCAGCACGATTGGCGCTAACATTTGCAATTGATTTCATTGCTCCCTCCCCTCGATTATGCCCTTTATGGGCGATTTTTCCAGCCATTGCATCGCGGCGCTTAACATTGTTTCCCTGAAATCCAAGGCTTCCCTTTCTATCCATGTATCCACAGAATCCTTCATTTGCGACACCTTGCGCCTGTTTTGATCCAGTATCCTCTTTTGTGAGCCCAAAAGTTCCAAACCGCGATCTTGAGACAAATATTCCGCAAAGTACTTTTTTAAAAAGAAATCCATCCTCATGTCCCTCAATGAGAGCGCGGGTTCAGATAGCCACATATCAAGCTCTTCCCTACCCTTGTCAGTGATCCTATAAACTTTTTTGGTGGGAAGATTCTCCTGTGGGACTTTGTAGTGCTCTATGAGACCATTGGTCTCCAACTTTTTAAGCAGACCGTACACCTGACTCCTGCCCAGCTTACATACAAGACCGAACTTCTTGGTCAGGTCCTTGAATAGGTCATAACCATGGCCACCATCCAGGGCCAGAGCCGCTAAAGCGCAATATTCCAATGAATTCCTGTATTCGGCCATATTTTTCCTCTATTTCCAGCTATTCATGGTTCGAGTATTCTTGATCTGACTACATTGCCATGTCAAGTTATTTTTTACAGGCAAAACATCGCCCTCGTTCACTCGGATTTTCCCTTTCAATGATCTTTACTTTACAATAGCCGAGTCTTAATGATGTGAGAGTATTTCCGAATTTTCGTCAAAGGGGCCAAGTATGATCAAGGATAAAGTGAGATGGGAGGCCAGGTACAAATCAGGTGAATCAACCAATTACGAGCCTGACGAATTGATAGTGGAAAATAAGAACCTCCTAAAATCGGGATTTGGAGCGGATCTAGCCTGCGGAAACGGCCGCAATGGGTTTTACCTCTCCAAACTTGGATACAGTATGGTATGTGTGGACATCAGCCAGGAGGCCTTGAAAAGTTTGCAACAAAAGGCCCTTATGGAACAATTGCCCATTTACCCTGTAATTGCTGATCTGGATTATTTCCCATTACCAGGGTCCAGTTTTGATCTTATTGCAGTATTTTATTTCTATGATCCTCATCTGATGGAACATATTTCCAATAGCCTTAAGCCTGGGGGAATATTATTCTATTCCACTTATAATGAGTCTCATACCAGTGTTAAGCCAGGATTCAATCCGGATTATTTGATTCCTAAGGGGGAACTGGAAGGGCGCTTTTCGGATTTTGACATCGTGCTATCTGACGATAACGCTGGCCCCAGCGGAAATATCTCTCAAATTATTGCCCTTAAAGGACCATAATCATAGATCCTTGGATAAAACAACTCTTCTTTCAGGCAAATCTCTGGTAGTTCTCCAAATAAATCGCTGAATTACTTTTAAACGTTTTGCAACCATTATAAGCGCCAGGGGCCTAGCGCACTCAATTTTTCATAGCGGTCTTGCGCTCAAAGATCCTTTGGTATAAAGAAACTGGCCATGACTGATAAACATAACAATAATAATGGTAAAGAAGAGAGCCCGGCCAATGGGGATCAATTGATTTCCGAGCAGGTTAGTAAAGATTCAGTACAGAAGAATAAACGCGGCAAGTTGGGAATTGCAAAAAAAATACTCTGGTCTATTGCAAAGATTGCGCTTTACGTGGTCTTCCTGGTCATCGCTGTGCTCCTTTTATTATTGGGAGTGGAAAAGGCCGCTGAAATAGCCCTTAAAGGAACCTATCTTCGCGATGTATATCCGGAAAACTTCCAGATGGCCCTAAAGGACTTTAATAGGCCTGTGTCCCATTATGACTATGATTTTAATCCAGGGGTTTGCCTGGAATACAACACAAGCAAGGGCAACCGTTACGAATATGCGAACAACGCAGGATTTCGTGAACCCAGGGACATCCCCCCAAAAAAACCCAAAGATGAGTTCAGGATATTTCTCACAGGGGGCTCTACTGCCTTTGGTCTTGGGGCAATCGGTCAATCGGCTTTTATAATGAACAATTATTCACTGGAGTACAGAGAAACCATATCCCACATTATGGAGATGATCCTGAACTCTTCAGTGGACACAGGGGGAAAGAAAATCCGCGTGTACAACGCGGCCGTATGGGGGCACGCCTATCAACACGGCCTTATGAGATACATCACAAAACTCCGGCGCTATAACCCGGACATGCTGATATCACTTGATGGTGTTAATGAAATCAGCCTTGTCAGTAATTTGGCTGATGACTGGAACTACTTTAAAGAAGGGCAGTTCCATTCCGTGCTCAGTGACATATATAAATATAACAAACATGGTCTTGCTTCTTATCTCACTCTCTGGTTTAAGAACAACACCTATTTCATGACTTACCTGTGGCGCGGCAGGGACATTTTTCAGACACTCCATCAGAATACGCCCATTGAAACTGAGAACCACTGGGCCCTTACCCCTGAAAAGGAGCTGACAAAAGACGAACAAGATAAACTGGACGATAACATGGATACTGTAGTAAGGGTTGTGGAAAACTACCACAGCGCGCTTGAAAACGATGGGGTCAAGCATATTTTTGTGCTTCAGCCCATGTTTTATAATAGCAAGAAGGCCCTGGATGAACGGGAAAGGCAGATGGCTGCGTATAAAGAACGAAAACTGCATTATGGAATTCCATCGTCAATCATATATGAGAAGCTGGTGAACAAGTTGGTTGATAGCGGAGAAAAGAATCAATTTCAGACCATGAATCTAAAAGGATTTTTTGATGACACAAGTCAATGGGTTTATACTGATTGGTGTCATTTAACAGCGGGCGCGAATCATCTGGTGGCCAAAGCGATTTCCAACCGGATAAAAGAGGACTATTTTAAGCAGGAACTAACCGTTTCAGATAAGATAGACAACAAGGACAGCTATTTCTGGAATGTTACCGCCTTGGCAAAACCAGCGAATGTTCCTGAACCCGCCACCCCTGAGAGTGGTCTGGCCAATATCCTCAGAGGCTATCCCAGTGAGCTGACATACACTTCCAGGATAGTCCCCAAAAACGAGCCTCTGGAACTTGCCTTGGACCTGGGAAGGACATATCCTATAAGTCGACTACGTGTTGTCTGGGCCGACAAGGAATCGGTCCCTGAGAAATGGGTAATAGAGGCCTCAATTGATAATAAGAATTGGATCATAATTACTGAAGGGAACAAATCCCAATTGGACGATTACTCAAGATGGCCTGGGTACGAATACTATGGTTCCATGGAAATATTCGGTCGATATTTGAGATACAGGCCAATAGGCGCGAAAGATCGTGTGATCAGCTTAAGAACTCTTGCTGCTTTTCGATAGGGTGAAAATGAATATTTTAGGTATATCAGCGTATTATCATGACAGCGCAGCATGCTTGGTACAAGACGGTATCGTTAAGGCGGCCGCGCAACAGGAACGTTTTTCCAGAGTCAAACATGACCATGATTTTCCCCATGACGCAATATCATACTGCCTTAATGAGGGTAATATCGAACCTTCTGAATTGGATTACGTGGCATTTTACGATAAATCCTTCATCAAGTTCGAGAGGCTCCTGGAAACCTATGTTTCATATGCTCCAAAGGGATGGGCTTCATTTCTCATGGCAATGCCCCTATGGTTGAAACAGAAGCTGCATATGCCGGATCTCATAAGGAAAAGCCTCAATAACTACGAGGGCAAAATCATATTCCCTGAGCACCATGAATCCCACGCGGCCGCGGCGTTTTTTCCATCTCCTTTTGATAGGGCGGCATTTTTGACCATGGATGGTGTCGGTGAATGGACCACCACCAGCTATGGTGTTGGAGATGACAATAAGATCCGCATAGATAGTGAAATCAAGTTTCCACATTCACTGGGATTGTTATATTCGGCTTTTACTTACTTCACAGGCTTTAAGGTAAATTCAGGCGAATACAAAGTAATGGGACTCGCTCCATATGGAGAGCCCAAATATGTGGACACCATAATGAAGGAGCTTATTGATGTTAAAGAAGATGGCTCCTTTAGACTCAACATGGATTACTTCACCTATCCGCACGGCCTGACAATGACTGGCCGGAAGTTCGAGAAGCTATTTGGCGGCCCTGCCCGAAAACCAGAGAGTAAACTTACCCAACGGGAAATGGACCTGGCAAGGTCCGTCCAGGTGGTCACAGAAGAAGTTATGCTGCGGTGCATAAGGCATATACACAAAGAAACCGGCGAGAAGAATCTCTGTCTTGCAGGTGGTGTGGCCCTGAATTGCGTGGGGAATGGCAGGATATTAAGGGAAGGGCCTTTTGAAGATCTGTGGATTCAGCCTGCTGCAGGAGACGCTGGCGGCGCGATGGGCGCGGCGCTTTTTGTCTGGCATCAATTACTGGACAATCCCAGATCCATAGACTCGTGCTCAGTGGATTGCCAGATGGGATCATATCTGGGCCCGGAATTTTCCGATGAAGATATAAAGGAATTCCTTGAGAAAAATGGTTATCCGTACACTTATTTGAATGATGGAGACATGCCCGCCAAGGTCGCTGAACTCCTTGAGGATGGAAAGGTGGTTGGATGGTTCCACGGTAGAATGGAATTCGGTCCAAGAGCCCTGGGCGCGAGATCCATCATAGGAGACGCCAGAAACCCCAAGATGCAGTCACAGATGAATTTAAAGATCAAGTACAGGGAAAGTTTCAGGCCCTTTGCTCCATCCGTGCTGGTTGAAGATGTGGGAAAATATTTCGAGATGGATACCCCCTCCCCTTATATGCTCCTTGTGGCTGACGTGAAAAAGGAAATAAGAAGGCAAATGAATGAAAAGGAGAATCAACTTTGGGGCATAGACAAGCTCAATGTCTCAAGATCCGAGATTCCCGCGGTAACCCATGTTGACTATTCCGCAAGGATCCAGACAGTGGACAAGGCCACCAATCCAAAGTACCATGAGATGATATCCGCGTTCAAGGAAAGGACCGGCTGCTCGGTTATAGTAAACACTTCATTCAATGTGAGGGGAGAACCCATAGTGATGAGCCCGGAACACGCCTATCTTTGCTTTATGCGTACAGAGATGGATTACCTTGTATTAGAGAACTTCCTTTTGTATAAACAAGATCAGCCCAAGCTGGTGGGAGATGATGACTGGCGATCCCAGTACGCGCTTGATTAGCTGATAATTTGCTATTTGGTGGGATTTAC
>CAZFJT010000151.1:0-6333 GCA_964519135.1 uncultured Syntrophales bacterium
CTCATACCTTGTGCTTTTTGTTATCGCGCCACGCTCATTGGCGGAGCTGTTAGTTTTTTAATTTTTAGTAAATATGGGGTTCATTATAATTCGTTCCCATCGCGCTGTGAAGCTCGGCCAGTTGTCCCTGGGACTCACCCATGGCTCTTATTCTCTCTATCTTTTCCTGTAGCACGTCGCCTTCGGCCTCTTCCAGGGCAAGCCTGTCCTGACCGTCACGCTGGGTTCTGTCCCTCTGCACCCTGAGCACTTTTCTTGCCGAAGCCAATGACGCGTTTGCAGCCCTTAGCTCATCCATCGCGTTGTAGTACCTTAGGGCGTGTGTCCTGACCTCTGATGTGATACCCAACGCCACCGCGCCGATCTCTCTTTGGGTTTTGCCTGTAATCCATTTGGTGGCCTTGTTCTCCCAGAAGTTCACTCCCCATTCAAGAAGGTCGAAATAGACCATCATTCCTATTTCTTTCCAATCCTTATTCAGGAGATGTTTATCCTTGTCTCTGGTATAACGCCAGAAGCCTGTGACCTTTGGAAAATATTTTATACAGGTTCTTTTAAGGTCATTGATTGAGTTCAAATGATCCAGGCCTGCGACAAATGATTCAGGCCTGCTCTTAACGGCCGTGAGTTCCATATCTTCTATCTGGGAATTGAATGATGGCTCTATCAATTGCCCAAGCACATAGAACCCCCCGTCGGTCGCATATTCAGGCGAGACCCACATTGAAGAGGCCAGCAGGTTTCTCTGCTGTTCGGCCTCATTGCGGACACTTGAGAGTAGTCTGCGGGCTTTTATGAGCTTTTGTTTGATCTGATGGTAGTCTTCCACTGCAGCCAGCTTTCTTTCCAGCAGAGATTCCATCCTTGACAGCACCGACTTTCTGCTTTTTACAAGCCTTTCAGTCATGGGAATGACCCTTTGCAGGCTCAGCAACCTGTAGAAGGAAGAATCAACAACACCCATCAACCTCTGAGCTATCCTTACTCTTATATAGTGCTGCTTTCTTTTATCATTCCTGCTGCTTCTCGTGAGGTAATAGGCCAGAGCCGCGTCAGTGGGACTCCATCTACCTTCCATCACATATCTCCAGGTGGAGCGTTCCCTTCCGGTAGAATAATTGTTTACGCCCGTGCCGCCTGGATCGAGTATATCACCCGGCAGATTTGGCTGTATTCCCTCTTGACCCAATAACTCACTGAATGAGTACATGTAGTTGTCCCGCTCACTCAGTTCTCCGGAGAAAATCAGATGCGGTAGGAGCTTTGTTCTGTTGCTCCTTTCAATCATGTACTGGGTCATCTCCTCAATTCTTGCCTGCTGAAGCTCAAGGCTATTGGAGAGGGCAATCCTCCGGCATTCCGGTAGAGTAAGATTTCTTTTGCCTGTTATTGAAGTGGACGGTTTTATACGATGATTCTTGGCTGTCATTACAGCATACGACTTTGAGAGCTGAACATGGTCCGGACCAAGGAATGGGTCCAGTAGTGTAGCGCCCAATCTCGAAGGCATGCACGAAGCCAGCGCGAGAGTCATGAGGCACAAAACCGCAAAGATCAGCGCCCGTAGATATTTTTTGCACTCATTGGTCATCGTGCGCCTCATTTCGCTTGCAGAGACCCGGTCATGCCTATCTCAAGCTCTCCGGCCGAGTTGTCTATAAGCACGTAAACACGTTTGGTTTTGGATTTAGGGTCAATTAATTTACCAACCTTGGTCACTTCACCTGTGAAACGTCGTCCTGAAGAGTCTTCAAAAGTTGCTGTTGAACCCAGGGGAAAGTTGGGAAGAAGATCCTCGGCTATATTGGCCACCGCGTAAACCTTTGCGCTGTCAACGATTGCAAAGATCTTTTCCAATCTCTCCACCGGCTCGTGGGGCTGTTTGTAGCGCACCGCCATATACCCGGAATAAGGCGCTTTCACAACACAGTCTTCCAGATTGAGTTGAGCCAGCTCCAAGTCCTTTTTGGCTTCATCCAACCGTGTTACGGCAATTTCCACTTCTGTTTCAGCCTTAAACACTTCCTGTTTGGTAATGGCCTCTGAATCCAGCAATTCCTGTTTGAGTTTGGCGTCCTGAAGCGCCCTTTTATGGGCCAACTCCATTCCTTTAACTATTTCTCGCGCCTTCTCCAATTGAACCTTGTAACGGTCCTTGGAGATCTCAACCACAGGTTCGCCCTTCTCGATGAACTCACCCTCCTGAAAGAGTATCGCGTCTATAATGCCGCCCACTTCCGCTCCAACATTGGCCGACCTGAATGGATTGATGATGGTGGCCTCTATAGATTCCCCTCCAAAATCCAAGGGTTCAGGTTCAGGAACAGGAGTCGCCCCTTCAGCTCCCCCCTTGGACTGACCTGAGGGCTTTTCCTTCTTTTGAGCGGGTTTTGCGGGTGGCGGGGACTTCCTTTGGGCGAGCCTGATGTTTGGAGCTGATTTTTCCCCATTAATACTTGGCCCTGCGGAAAAAACCACAGAAGCGCACAGCATGGATATGAGGAATCCGGCGATTGAAATAAGCACAAGGTATCGTCGCAGCATGGCTCGGTCCTCTCTTGATTGAATTACTAAAACACACATTAGATCATGAGGATCTGACCATGTTTTATCATATAGTTTAATTAATGTCAAGAAAGTATTGTAATTAAAAGTATTATGACTACATAAAATAACTATTACTGTAATACCATGAATTTATAAAAATAACTTGTAATATTGAGTTTATATATTTTTGTAAAATATTTAATTTACAGATTTTATATAAGGAAGCCAGAAACAATTGGGCCATAACACCCACCCCTCGGGACCTTATGCAACTAATAGTTGCTTAATAAGCCGTATTTTCTTGTTGATTATGGGAGATATACGGGAATTCCCATTTGATGCGCCAGGGATCTAAATAAATAGTTATTCCGGGCCGGTTGTATTCGTAATACATTCGTACTATACTCCATTTATCTGGATTTCCCGGGTGATCCATGTTAATTATGGGCTCGGCCCACTTTGAATAATTATCGAGGGTTAGATGAGGTTCATCGGAATTGTCCTTAAGCGATCCGTTGAAAAAGCCCTGAAGCTGGGCGGTGAAATATCCCGTTTTATTACGAATAGCGGCAGGCGAATTATACTTGAGAGCGAATGCGCTGATTTGGTTAATAAGTGGAAGGCCTCCACAAGCGCCAACATTTCCGACGAAGCCGATCTTCTGATTGTTCTGGGCGGAGACGGGGCAATGCTCAAGGCCGCCCACCTTATAAACTGCAAGCCTACGCCTGTTATGGGAATAAACTTGGGCAGAGTCGGCTATATGACCGAGGTTTCGCCTGAAGAAGCCATAGTTGAACTTGAGTCTGTGCTTGAAGGTAAATTTTTTAAAGTTGAAAGAATGATGTTGGAGGTTGAGGCGCCAAACAAGCCCACGATCAAGGTTCTCAATGAAGTGGTCATTCATTGGGGAAAGACCGCCAGGTTAATGGACCTGGACATATCATTCGGTAGCGGCCCTGAGTTCGAAGTACGCGCGGATGGGCTCATAGTAGCCACTCCCATCGGTTCTACGGCTTATTCTTTCGCGGCCATGGGACCATTGGTTCATCCTGACCTTGACGGTATTGTTATAACACCAATCTGCCCTTACGCTGGTCTAAAGAGGTCCATTGTGGCGCCACCGGACATGCGGGTGGATATTGATATCAGAAGAGGCGAGGATCCCACACTAACACTTGACGGCCACACAACCTATAGCCTGGCGCCCGGTCAAAAAGTCGGTATATCAAAGGCGGATGTGCCTTTTGTTATGATACATTCCAAGGAGCGGGACTATTTTGACATCTTGAAAGAGAAGCTGGGTTTATTGTAAGAATCATGGGACTCTAAAAGAGTAAATGAGACTAGATCATGCTGTGTCGTTTAAGAGTTTTAAACCTGGCGATCATATCTGAAGTGGAAATAGAATTCCAAAAGGGATTCAATGTGCTCACAGGAGAGACAGGCGCCGGCAAATCCATACTCCTTGGGGCCTTAAATCTTCTCCTGGGCGCGAGGGCCTCCTCTGACATGATCAGGGCTGAAGAATCCGAGGCTTTGGTTGAAGGTCATTTTGAAATAGAAGATCCAAAGTTTCTACCAAAAGAAATTGATCCTGACCTAAAAAAGAATCCCGAGATAGTTCTAACAAGAAGGATATTCAGAAACGGCAGGTCCAGATGTTACATCAATGGCGGTCTTGCGACCCTGGCCCAGATAGGGGCCATAGGCGCGTCTTTGGTGAGCGTCTTTGGTCAGCATGAGCATCAAACACTATTGGACACTGATGAGCATGTGGAGATCCTTGACAGACACGGCGCCAACATCGAGCTAAGGAAAAAGGTCTCCAATACCTTCAACGAATGGAAGAAGGCTGAAAGGGAACTTGTGGCCGCTGAAAGGGAGCTTGCTGAACTAAAGGCCTCTGAAGCCGAGAATCAGGCTTCCCTTGAAGAGTTGCTCGCGGCTGATCTGAAGGCCGGAGAAGAAGATGACCTCATATCGCGGCGCGAATTGATGGGAAAGTCCGCGCAAATCCGGGAAAGGGCTTACGAAGGACACCACGCATTGTACGCCGGATCAGGGAGTGTGTTGGAAAGTCTGGGAAACGTGCGCAAGGCTGTTGATTTCCTCACCTCTGTGAATCCGGACCTCACGAATATCTCAGAAAGCCTTGATGAAGCTGTTTACAGGTTGGAAGACGTGGCGATGGAGCTTAGGGCGGTGGCTCAGGACGCGAACTTTGACCCAGGGGAGATGGAGAGGCTTGAAGAGCGGCTTGGAGTGATCAGAAAGCTAAAGCGTAAGTACGGGATGGACGTTGACGGGTTGATCGAATACAGGGAAGAACTCAATCAAGAGGCCGGCGCGACTCTGGACATACAGGCCAAGGTAAGGAAACTCTCCTCAGAGCTGGAGATCAGAAAAGAGGATTATTTTGCCAAGGCCGCTCAATTGACTGAAGCCAGGCGTAAAGCCGCCAAAACCCTTGAGAAGGCCATGTCCAAAGAGCTTAAGGATCTTGCCATGCCCCAGGCCAGATTCACCGCGAACATAGAACCGCTTGATAGGGATAAAGCTGCCGCGGTGGGCCTTGAAAAGGTTGAGTTCCTGTTGGCCGCGAATCCAGGGGAGGCGCCGTTGCCCTTGGCGAAAGTGGCCTCAGGTGGAGAGCTTTCCAGGATTATGCTCGCTATAAAAGCTCTGCAGATAGACAGGGAATTAGCCGGCACGGTGATATTTGACGAGGTGGACGCGGGTATTGGCGGGAGAACCGCAAAGGCCGTGGGCGCGAGACTGGCTGATGTGAGCCGGAAACAGCAGCTTTTATGCATCACACATTTGCATCAAATAGCTGTATTGGCTGATCATCATCTATTCGTTGAAAAGAAGATAGTTGATTCAAGAACAAGGATTGAAGTTACCGCGCTGGCCCAGGAATCGCGTCTTGGTGAACTGGCCCGGATGTTGGGCGCCGCGCCTGATTCCGATTCGGCAAAAGAGCATGTCAAGAAGATGATCCAAGAGAACAATCTAGGGGTATCAGGTTGATACGAAAAGCCAGACTCTCGGATATAAAGGCCGCTCATAATCTAATAGCCGAGCACTCAAAAGCCGGTCATATATTGCCACGGCCAATAGTGGAGCTTTATGGCAAGGTTCGGGATTTTAGCGTATATGAGGACCAAGCGGGTCGATTGATTGGCTGCGGCGCACTGGAGATAGTTTGGGAGGATTTGGCTGAGATAAGATCTCTAGCTGTTGATCCGAACTTTGAAGGTAATGGGGTTGGGACCAGGCTTGTGGAAGTCCTTATGAATGAGGCCAGGGATATGCAAGTGGGCAGGGTTTTTGTGCTCACGTACAGAACTCATTTCTTTGAACGGTTAGGTTTTGCTCACATGGAAAAGTCGGAACTGCCTCACAAGATATGGGCGGATTGCGTAAAGTGCTCAAAATTCCCGGAATGTGATGAAGTGGCCCTTTCAAGGACTGTCAAATGAGTGGATATATGAGTATTTCGATTCAAGGCCGCGTATGTTTATCTCTGGTTTTACTGTTTGCAATCTTGGCGCCTTTGAGCGGTTGCGGGGCGTTGAACCTTGGTAAATGGCGAGGTATAGAGACCAGTGACGCTGATGAGAAATACTACCTTGTAAAGGACGCGTTTCTTACCGCAAGCTCGGCCGCGCTAAGGCGCGATAACTTTGATCACACTCTCCAACCCACCATAAATCTTATCTTCAAGCCGTCAACTGAACCGGGCCATTATGTGACAAAATCCGTCTGGATTAACCCTAAGGG
>CAZFJT010000151.1:6343-7117 GCA_964519135.1 uncultured Syntrophales bacterium
ACCCACGACAGACAACAGGAGACAAAGCAGGGCATACAAAGGGACAAAGACGGGTCAACTCGAATACACACCATATCCACCCAGGACCTGTGGAATGAAGGAGAAGGTATCTGGACAGTGGAGCTCTATATTGACGACGAGCTGGCAAGGAGATTGGAATTTACCGTTCAATAGTCAATATAGATGGTAAGCTTGCCAGAAGGCTTGACTTCACTCTCTTGTAGTTTTTGATCATGGGTGTTATATGGCCGCGTGGATCTAATTTCCGGGAGTTGGTCCAGAGGGCGCCCCAGGCGTCACTTGCAATGGAATCCAGAGATTGATACTATACTAAAAAAGCTGTTTGTTCGGAGGCTTGGTGGTTAACATACGAAATTGCATTAAGAGCATTGTAGGGTTAGTCCTGGTCGCGATCATTACCCAGAGCTGGGCTTTTGCCGCGGAAGAGCTTTTCGCGCCCGATTATCTGTGGAAAAGGGGAATCGCCCAAAAAACTTATCCCATTGAATTCGCGGAGACCCATTTGGGCATACCTTATAGAGATGATGGGGCAATAAACGACAAGGGATTCTTCACCACTTTTACTGAGCCCGGGAAGACCTTCAAGAGCCCTGGTCTGAATTGCAGCGGCCTTGTGGTTTCAGCTTCAAGGTACATCTTTGGTGAGAATTTCAGCCTGGAACAAGTTACAAGGGATCGCAACAACAATAGTGGAAAAGGCTCTCCACTGGGTGAAGACTGGGATTTTGGCTGGGATCTGATCCTGAATTTGAC
>CAZFJT010000152.1:0-7098 GCA_964519135.1 uncultured Syntrophales bacterium
TTATAGCGCAATACGAGGGGTTACAGAATTATTCGGCCAGATTTAGCCTAGGACCCAACGAGCGATTATCTGACACTATCTCACGGAAGACCGATTTCATAGAAAGCTCTCGCGCCAACTGTCCATGATTTCCTGTCCATATTCCATGATATATCCAGAACAGGGGCAGGGACCAGAACATTATCCACTGGAGTTTTTGCCCTGAACAGGTCCCATTTGCCAAACAATGATACGTCCATTGACCCGAATATGTTTTTCCGCCATTCTCCCTGGATTTCGAAAAGATAGCCATCTGAGAATTCCTGGTGACTCTCCTGTGAGTACGTGGTCACTTCGGACCAGGTGTGAAACTTGAGTGACCCAGGCGCGAATGGTGAACCGAGTATTCTCATTGCGATATTACCATAGGCAAAAGGCTGCTGAGACTGTAGACCGATCACCGGTAAATAGGCGTTTACAATGAAGTCGTCATTGGAGGTTGCAGGACGGATAACATGGAATCTGGCCTTTGTGTGATCCCAACGGATACCGGCAAGCAATGAGAAGTTATCGGAATATTCCCATTCAAGTATTGATTCAACATAAGACCATTCAGCCCCGTGGCCCTCAAAATCAGCGGTCAGTCCAATATTGCTGGTAATGGTTCCACCCGCTTCACGGCTGAAAAGAGTTGCGCCTGTCAATTCCAGATTGATTCTGTCACACAGTTTACCGGACATAGTCACAGAGCCCATAACGCCCCTCAGCGGTCTCGCCCGAACATTGGTTATTCCACCAAGTAGCTTTGGCAGATCATTGTTAAAACTCAAACCCTTTGGATGTTCCAACCAACCAACGGATAATTTGATAGGTTTAATATTTTGTTTCGCGTTTCCCAAAAACTCGCTCATACCGTGCCAAGAGCGGTCCGTGAATGCATATCCACTAGCGCCTATAGTTCCTGAGTTGAGATAGGGTTCCGCCCAGGATGAACCAATGGAGTTCAAACAGAGTGCGAGTGCGAGAGTGATAACTGATAGAGATGATTTCATAATGATACCGCCACAAAGTAATAATCAGGTTTCCCCAAGATAAGCCTTTCTAATCTCAGGATTGTTTATCAGAGAGCCGGCGCTGTCTTCCATTGTGATTTCCCCTGATTCCAGCACATATCCCCTTGATGCGGTTTTCAAGGCAATATTTGCGTTTTGTTCCACAAGGAGAATCGTTACACTTTGATTTCTATTTATTTCCTCTATTATTTCAAATATTTTTTGAACTATCATAGGCGCAAGTCCAAGGGAGGGCTCGTCCAAGAGTAATAATTTGGGTTTACTCATCAGGGCTCTCCCAATGGCCAACATTTGCTGTTCACCACCTGAAAGGGTTCCTCCTGGCTGCTTCCGCCTGTCTTTCAACACTGGGAACAAGGAATATACATTTGAGATATCTTTATCTATCGCGTCCTGATCCCTCCTGTAAAACGCCCCCATATCCAGGTTCTCTTCCACACTGAGTCTTGGAAAGATCCTTCTGCCTTCAGGCGCCTGGCAAAGCCCCAGCCGTGGAAGGCTGGACGCTTCAGTGCCCTGGATGGGCCGTCCGTAATAAAATATCTCCCCTTTATTCAATGGTGTAATTTGGGAGATAGTCATAAGAGTGGTGGACTTGCCCGCGCCGTTTGCGCCTATGATCGTCACTATTTCACCAGGATATACCTTCAGGGATATTCCGCGCAATGCGGCTATTTTACCGTAGCTGGTATGTACATTTCTTAATTCAAGCACTGGCTGGTCGGTCATTCCCGATTATTCATCCCTTCTCTTCGGATCTGGTCCCAACACGCCTGGCCGGAATCAATCCCGCGGGCCGAAAGACCATCATCAGGGTCATGGCCGCGCCGAACGCAAACATTCTATAAAGCTCAAACTCCCTGAAAAGCTCCGGTAAAATTATCAACGCGGCCGCGCCCAGCATTATGCCCGGAATGGAGGCCATGCCTCCCAATACCACCATAGCCAGAACCATGGCTGACTCAATAAAAGTAAAGCTCTCAGGGCTTACAAACCTCATCCTTGCCGCAAAAAACGCTCCCGCCAGACCACCATACACCGCGCCCATGGCGTAAGCCAACAATTTCAGCCTAAAGGTGTTCACACCCATAAGCTCAGCGGCTGTTTCATCTTCACGTATCGCTTCCCAGGCTCTGCCTATGCGTGAAAAGTTGAGGCGACGCACAGAGATGATCGTAATTACACAGAGAAGCAGTATCACGTAATAAATGAGATGAAGCTTCTTTAGCCAGATGCGCTCAAAACCGAAGCCCCCGGAAAATACCGGAACCCATAGGCTCGGCGCCTTTATTCCCAACAACCCATTTGGCCCATTGGTCAATGACATCCAATTGTTCAATATTATCCTGACTATCTCCCCGAATCCCAAGGTAACAATCGCGAGATAATCTCCGCGCATCCTCAAGGTGGGATAGCCGATAATACAGCCGGCAATGCACGCGGTAAAAGCCGATACAGGAAGAGAGGCCCAAAATGACAGGTTATAATGAATACTTAATAGAGCGTACGTGTAAGCGCCCACACCGTAGAAAGCAATGTAGCCCAGGTCCAGCATACCCGCGAGACCTATCACTATATTCAGCCCAAGGCCAAGACATATGTACACAAGGACATTTATGGCCACATCCGTGCCGTACCTGTCGGCAAAGGCCGGTAACATCAACGCCAGGGCCAGGCCGAATCCTGCCCAAACCGCAGTGGGCGGCGTGCTTGCCATTTCGGTTATTTTGTTTCTTGCCCTGGACAATGGACGTGTTGCCCAATTAAGGGCCCCTGACTTTTGCAGCATGTACAAGGTCAGGGCAATAGATGAAACGCCTATGCAGTAAAACCATACTGTTGCGGTTTCTTTAAATGTGACCTGCCCGTTGTCATGGATACCCAAAAGGGGCCAAAGCAGAAAGAGTAGCCACAAAAGGCCGAGAACATAATATTTAATTATTTGTTTATACTCGAGTTTCGTCGACATTCTCGCCCATTATTCCCGTAGGCATAAAGTATAGAACAGAAATAAGTATTATGAACGCAAATACGTCCTTATACTGGCCTGATATATATCCAGCCCCGAATATCTCCACCATACCGATTATCAGACCGCCCAACATAGCCCCTGTTATGTTTCCGATTCCACCGAGAACCGCGGCCGCAAACGCCTTGATTCCAGGCACGAATCCCATATCGTAGCGCACTGAACCATAGTACAATCCAACCATGACACCGGCCGCGGCGGCAAGGCCTGCGCCTATGGCAAAGGTAAGACTGATTATCCTATTACTGTTGATGCCCACCAGAGCGGCCATGGCCTTATCCTGGGCTGTGGCCCTCATGGCCTTTCCTATGCGCGTTTTGAATACCAGGGCGTTTAGGACTATCAACAGAACGATGGTCACAAAAATAATGATCAGTTGAAGATAACTCACAGTTATCATCCCATAATTGAATCCGCCCTGTGTAAAGGATGCTGGATAGGCCTTATCGTACACTCCTTGGGTCAACATGAGCCCATTTTGGAGAAAAATGGACATTCCCAGGGCGCTCAGGAGCACCGATAGTCTGGAAGCCTGTCTGAGAGGTTTATAGGCTACCTTTTCCACTGCCATTGCCAGGGCTGAACAATAGATCATGGCCAAAATCATCGACCCGCCCAGACAGAGCCAAGGATGTGTCTCAAGAAGTCCCTGGGAGGCCAGAAAGCTCAGCAGTATTACCCCCATATAACCGCCCGCGGCAAAGAACTCACCATGCGCGAAATTTATCAACTGCATTATGCCGTACACCATTGTGTAACCCAGGGCTATCAGAGCGTATATACCACCGAGTGTGAGACCATTTATCAATTGCTGTATGAAGAATTCCATGTTTGATTACTAAAAAATCACTCTTTCCAATACATATCCGCCCATTAAATTGTAGCGGCCTTAAATTTTAACCTGAAGGGAAGCGGACTCCCCTCCAGGCTTGCTAAGTGTGGCGTTATTTCCAATATTTCATGGCATTAGAACAATTTGCCGGTTGCCGGATTCCAGTAAACTACGAATTTACCGTCTTTCACTGTCCAGATCACATAATCAGATCCTGAATCTCCATTTTCCATGAACTTGATCTTTTTGGTGGCGCCCTGGAAATCCATTTTCATAATTTCAGCCTTGATCTTTGCAGGATCTGTTGATTTGGCGTTTTTGATGGCTGTTAGGAGCACTATTCCGCTGTCATAAGAGTAACCTGAATAAGCGCCAGGATCTCCGTATTTGTCTTTGTATGCGGCTATGAACTTTTTGTAAGCGTCAGTGGATTTATCTATATAACCAAATGTGAGGAAAACCCCCTCAGCCGCGTCTTTTGCCACTTCTATGAACTGGGGATGGTAAACCGCGTCCTGGGTCAATATCTTACATTTTAGCCCGAGTCTTTTGGCCTGAATAGCCATCAGCGAGCCAGTGGCTGAATTCTGAAGGCTCATGTACAATACATCGGGATTAGCGGCTTTCACCTTGGTCAGAACAGCGGAGAAGTCCTTGTCTCCCTGATTCACGTGATCATGGGCCAAGACCTTGATCCCCACCTCTTTGCACTTTTTCTTCACATTTTCAGCCAGACCTTGTGAATATGTGGTCTTGTCATCAACAATATAAACGGATTTGGATTTAAGATGATCCTGCATAAACGCCACTGCAATCTTGGATTGATCGTCATCCCTGCCGCACATGCGGAACATATACTTCAACCCGCGCTCAGTAACCTTTTCGTTGGTGGAAGCTGGAGTAATCATTGGGATATCTTCTTCGCTCAGTGTCTCTGAAGCAGGTATGGTGGAAGATGAGCAATATGCGCCTATTACACCAACAACGCCCAGATTGATCAACTTATTCGCGGCATTCACAGCTTGCCTTGGATCGCAGGCTGTGTCCTGGGAGGTTACCTCGATTTTGTCAAACCCTGGGACTCCGCCTTCAGCCTTGATAACCTCAACCGCGGTTTTCACGCCATTTGCTATATCATTGCCATCAGCCGCGTACGGGCCTGTCAATGGGCTCATGGTACCGATATTCAATGTCTCGGCCATGGTTGTTCCCACCATAAGCGACACTAAAAACAATGTTGCAATAAAAAGCGTTATAAGCCTTTTTCCCATTTTTCAGCTCCTTTGATCTTGTATTTTCTATTAGGCCGATTGGCCCAAATAGGCCCTGATGACCTTAGGGTCCTTTTGGATCTCTTCAGGCGCGCCCTCTGCTATTTTTACACCGTAGTCAATGCAGACGATTCGCTGGCAGACTCCCATTACAACCTTCATGTCATGTTCCACCAGAAGCACATTGATTCCCAACTCGGATATTCTAGATATAGCTCTCATCAGAGCCATACTCTCCGCTGGATTCATTCCAGCCGCGGGCTCGTCCAATAGGATTAATTTCGGTTGGGAAGCCAACGCGCGAGCAATCTCCAGCCTTCTTTGCAGACCATAGGCCAGGTTTGACGCAGCCACGTCCGAGTAATGATCAACTCCCATAAACGCCAAGGCTTCAAGGGCCTTTTCACGAATGAATCTCTCTTCTTCCTTTTGGGATCTTGTCCTTAGTATCGCTGCGAAAACACCTTTTTTGGAACGGCAGTGCATGGAAACCATGGCGTTTTCCAAAGCGGTCATTTTGGGAAACAAGCGAATGTTCTGAAATGTCCTCGCCACCCCCATGCTGAGAATCTGGTGGGGTCTTCTGCCTAAGATACTCTTGGCGCCAAGGAACACATTCCCTTTGCTGGCCTTATATACCCCCGTGATAACATTGAATATTGTGGTTTTTCCCGCGCCGTTGGGGCCGATGAGACCAACTATTTCTCCTGGCTCAACTGCGAAACTTACCTTTGATAGGGCTTTGAGTCCGCCAAAACGAACGGTGATATTGTCAAGTCTTAGCTGGGCCATTTATATCCTGATGATCGAATTCCCATGGTTTTCTTTGAAGCGAATTTGTCCCAAAGCCCCTTGCGGAAGGATATGGATCTTCCCAACCAGGGACTATGTATAAAAAACCCTTTAGCCGGTCCTCCAACGCCGGAGACTTATCAACCAAAGGATAGCTCTTTCTGGTTTCTATTGGATTGATACGCAATATTACACGAGAGTTCATATAATTCAAGGGTTAGCTGTTATAATTTGAATCCAGATGTTTCTAAAGAGCGGTTAGGCGTTATAAAGATTAACAGTGGATCTTTTTTCTTGGAGCGGGACATTTTTTGAAATACTCTGTTTGTTGTGTCTTATTAAAATAGTAATGGTCAATGACCTTAACCGGAAAAGGTTGCGGTCTCAACAGGGAGGTCAAGATGGCAAGAACAATAATTGCGAACATTTCTGCCACATTTGTTTTAACAGCTATTTTTATTTTTGCGGCGCCTATTGTTCCATCCATCGCCCGCGATAGCGGTCAGGCGCTTTTGGACGCGGCCCGTGATGGAGAGATATCCAAAATAGAGGAACTCATAGATAAAGGCGTGAACATAAACACCCAGGACCAAAAGGGATGGACCCCACTGATGTTCGCAGTGACGTCGGCTCACACAAAATTGGCTGATTTATTATTAACAAAGGGAGCTGACGCGAACATTGGGGACAAAAAAGGCTGGACTCCCCTTATGAAAGCCACTGAGCAGTGCAACAGGGAAATGATCCACATGCTTCTTGAAAAGGGAGCAATATTGGACGCTAAGAACATAAATGGCGCGAGCGCGTATTCACTGGCTGAATCAAAATGCGGCAAAGATGTAATGGACCTGTTTGAAGATACCAAGTAGGGTCTTTTCATGGTTTGTTTGAGCCCCACATCTCTCAATATTTGATAGTTCGTGTTCAATGACGTTAGTGTTTGACATTACGATGTGGGTGGGTTGGTCATAAAGACTACGCCGTCATCTCGTACCATTGCGCATCACACAATTAACATTGAAGTTAGGTTGACCGGCGTTCCGATTCGCTGTGTTTAATTCGCAGGCTCAGGAAACTTCGCTCATCGGAAGCAGGTCCACCCCTTATGTTATTCGATCGGTA
>CAZFJT010000153.1:0-7092 GCA_964519135.1 uncultured Syntrophales bacterium
AGGCCGGAATGAAATTTCATTTCATTCCGTGTTTTATTTAGAGAATTACTATAGAGCAAACTCGCGGAGCGACAGCGCAGCGGTTTGCCAAAGTAATAAAGTTTTTTGCGGGAGGTCCGGAGGGCGGTTTTTTACAAAAAACGAGCCCTCCGGGATATTGCCTTAAAAAAGGCTTTTAAATGGGCGCCGCTAAGAGCCGATAATTTTCACATAGTATGCGCCTGTGGTTCCAGCGGGCAGCCAGCCTTCTTTTGTTAATTCCTTAAATTGGCTGTCTTTTGCCACAATTGCCTTTATATTTGAGGCCTTTAATTTATCAATCGCTTCAGATCTGCGCTTTAGGGTAGTATTGAGGAACTCGGCGCCATTAACATCCCCAAGGACCCTGACACCGGCCATTCTCGCCCAATATAGGGGAGGGTTGTCTATTACCGCGACTATGTCCCCAGGCTTCAAGCCGTTGCTGATAAGGAGATCCTTTACGGCAATGAATTCCTCGTACCTAATTTTGTACGAGCCTTTGCCTTTTGTTTGGTAAAGGCCGCTATAGGTTTGATCAACTATCGACTGAATCAGTATGCCGGCCATGAGCGCGACCACCAATAATATGGAGACCTTGAACACTTTCCTTTGAACAGGCTTTTCAGGTGAGTACCTGAGTCCAGTTACCAGCCCGACGAATGTTAGAAACAGGAATGGAGCGATATATCTCGGCTCCATTCGGATGAGACAAAATAGGCCGATACCCCATAATCCAGGCGCCAATATTTTCAGTGTTGGCGACAAAGGGCGAAAACCTCCAAGGCTGAAACCGCCTACCAATCCCAGTACGACAATCCACGCCAATATTATGGTTAACCAGTGATTCTGCTCGAATATGAGCCACACATTCCAAAGCGCGCGGCCCAGGTGCTCCAGTGGTCTCCATAAAGGCTTGACGCCAATGCCCCAATAGGTCACGTCAAAGGCCTTTGGCCTAGTTCCATGCTCATCCGCGCTGTATATCATGACTTTTGGTTTTTCCATCAATGGTTCAGGCTCATAAATAGGCTCTCCCTGTCCGGCCACTTCAAACGCGTAGATGTATCTGCCTCCCTCCCCAAAGGTTAATGAACCCTTTTTATATGAAAGGGCCGCGACCAAAGGCGCGGATAATAGGGCCATTGTAATGAGGCAAATGAATATCCTTGGTATGGCTTTTTTCAGCGAACCGCTGGCTATACCCGCCACAAGGGCGAGCATGGGGCCGAACATAAAGAACACGGCCTTGGACATGTACCCAAGGGCCAGTATTGCTCCAAGCGCGATAAAATATATAATTCTTCTATTTTGTTCATCAATTCTAAATATTAAAGCCATACCCAGGCATGTCCAAAACAGTAGGAGCATATCCGGGTTGGTGAGCCTAAGCCTTATGAGTGTCAAAGAGGCTATCAGGAAAAATCCATATATGAGTAAGGCCATATCAGGCCATGGTATTGTGACCCGTCCTCCATGGGTGATCTCATTCATCTCGCGTCCCAGGCTTAGGACCATAAGATCGCAGCTCCAAAGGGCCAAGCCATAGCAAAGGAAATTTACCACACTCAAAATTATCAGTTCATTGGATGGAGTGGTTTGAAAGATCAATTGGCCAATTCCCAAAAGGACCGCAAACAAGGGGCTAAAGGTCAGGTTTACAATCCCCCACAGATCCCCTTTGAACAGGTACTCGCCCATTTCCATATAGATTAACGCGTCACTATTTGCGTAGTGGCGTGTTGTATAAGTCAGCAAAGCCCCGGCCAGGAGCCCGAAAATCCAGAAAAAAGTCCTTGTGCTTTTGAATGACGCGCCTGTTAATCGCGAAGGTATGTTGTACATATTCATTCTGATCCAAAAAGATTTTTTATGAATGGGAAATGCAAGATTAGCAAGGCCTCATAGGGGAGTCAACCTGAACAATGGGTGATCAGTAAAGCCTCAATAACGCGACATGCGCTTGAAGCCATAAACAGATCATGTCTTATGACCGCACAATAATATTATATATGTTTTCATTTTTTTGCCTGAGCCGGCCCAGGATATAGAGCCCCTGGAAGGCCGAGAGCCGCGTGATCCCATTGTGCGGGAAGAGTTGCGAGGCAATGGATGTGCAGCCAAATGCCCAAGTTGTGACGAGGGTTTTTGCGAAAAGGATCCCGGCCATTCAGGGCAGCATTGGCGCTCCCTTTGCGCCAAGGACTTTCAGGGCCCTTGAAATTTTCAAGTCTTGACCATGATATCACTATATATATTATTAAACGGACAAATTATCCCATAACTTCTATTATTGTATCCACAAGCCTCTGAATGACTATTGGCTTCTCCAAAATAGTATCAACCCCTGAATCGGCAATCACTCTTTCATCGAACTCCTTTTCGGTCCATCCTGTAAGTATTATAAAGGGAGGCTTTTTCACATTCCTTTCAGAACAGATACTCTTTAATTTTTTGCACACAGCCCATCCATTCATAACAGGCATTCCCAAATCGCATATAACCAAATCCGGTATTTTTCGATTGAAGAGTTCAATGGCCTTGGTTCCTGATTCAGCGGTCCTTACGGTCTGACCATATTCCTGCAAACCCTGGGCAATCATCCTCAATAAAGGCTCAAGGTCATCCACTGCAATTATGTCCAATTTCCCAGGCAAGTGGTCAATGGTCCGTGCCTCTGACCGTATGTGTTCTTCCGCTTTGGGTAATGAAACAGTAAAAGTGGTCCCCTTGTCAGGCTCGCTTTTCACCTGGATGGCCCCTCCATGTCTTTGGATTATGCCATGACTGCTGGATAGCCCCATTCCACTGGATTGATACCCCTTTGTGGTGAAAAAAGGCTGGAAGATTTTGTCCACATTCTCCTGTGGTATTCCAATTCCCTGGTCCGATATTTCCAGTATGACATTGCCATCGTTCTTTTGGGCTCTAATGCTTAGATCGCCCCCATCGACCATAGCCTCAGAGGCGTTCTTTATCAAATTCACTATCACTTCGAATATTTCATTCTCCTTACCCAGCACAAAACAATCGGGCGCCACTGAGCTCACTAGATTGATCACGATTCCATCCCTCTCTGGAATACTTTGCCACCAGACCCTACTCATCTCTATGGCTTCCTTTGTGGTTTTGGAAAGATCGAACGATGTCTCTGATTCTTTGTCGGTTCTGATCTTTGCGAAGTGCTGCAGCCTTTTGACGGTTTCAGCTCCAAATTCAGCGCTTTGTTGAATTTGCCGGAGATGCTTTTCCAATTCCTTGTAATTGCCCAACTCCAGATTCACCTGGCCCAATTGGCAGCTTCCCAAAACAATCTGTAATAAATTATTGAAATTGTGGGAAACACCACTGGCCAGCTCACCCACTGCCTTCATTCGCTCGGTTTGTATGTCTATCTTCCTTTTTTCATACTTCTCTGTAACATCCCTGCAAATGCCGCTAAATCCTATTATGCCGCTTTCACTGTGTGTGATTGGTGAAATTGAGGTCTCGAGATTAACAACCTCGCCATCTGTTCTGGTGAATTCCCATTCAAAAAGATCTATGGCAGCGCCTGTCCTATAAACCGAATTGAAGGTGACGAACAATATTTCGGCTGAGGCCGGATCAATTAATGATTTATAATTGCTTCCAATAAGCTCATCTCCCGGGTACCCTAAGATGTCGCACATGGATTGATTCAAAAAAATGAAATTACCTTTAAGGTCAACTTCGTAATAACCCTCTTTTATACTCTCAATGATTTTACGATGCTTTTGTTCACTTTTCCTTAGAGCGGTTTCAGCGCGTTTTCTGTCCGTAATATCAATTATGACCATCAGGGCTTCAAATGAACCCTTTTTTACTCCCGGCACAGTTGAGAAACTTATATCAGTCCAGACTTTACTTTGATCAGGTCTCACCAATCCGGCCTCTATCCTGGGTTCTATATTTCCTTGCGCGCCTACAAGGTTAAGATTTTTTCGAGCCTGGTCTTTATGATCCCGCGCAAAAAAATTCAGAATGTTCGCGCCCAATAATTCTTCGCGCCTAATTTTGAGCATGGAGCTAAGCGCGCTATTGGCCATAATGATTTTTCCCGTGTCCGACGCTACGCAAATGCCCACAGAAGAATTTTCAAAGACTGCCTTGAATTGGGCTCTGCTATCCTTTAAAGCCTCTTCCGCTCTCTTTTTAGCCGTAATCTCATAGGATATGACCTGCGCAGCGTAACGGCGTCCCTGAAAGTCCGATAGAGGTTGTATAATTGACCAGAACCATCTTCTTTCATTTCTGATGTCTGTGCGGCTCTCCACTTGGAGTTCAATCCCTTCGTCCACTACCCTTTTAATCTTCTCACGATAGTTTTCAGAAATTTTTGGATCGAGTTCGTGGAGATATTTTCCTACGCACTGTTGTGGAGGCAAACCTACGTATCCCGCGGCCGCTAAATTCGCGGCAAGCACCCTGCAATCTCTGTCGTAAACCACAACAGGATGGCCATATCCGTCAAACAGGAGTTTGTAGCGTTCCTGGGTCTTAAAAAGGGCCCGTTCAGTTCTATCTCTTCCTTTAAGGTCCTTTGCCACCGCAATAACGGCCTTGGCGCCATCAAGATCCACCATCCCCGCGCTGATTTCCATAGATGAGGCGTCACTTGATAATATTTCATGAGTGGCTTCAGTTAAAACGCCTTGATTTTTGTTGGTTTGGCTTAACTTCATTGGGTTGTATACAGCCAAATCAGGTATGTCGAGGTCCTTAATGTTCATCTGCAGCAATTTTTGTCTGGAATGACCCAGCTTTTTTACAGCCTGGTCATTAACTTGGAGGATTCTTCCATCCAGGTCGTGTATAAAAATAGCGTCATTTGAATTGTTAAAGAAAGCCTCATGGATCGCAGCCTGGAGTCTGAGATTCTTTAATTCAAGCTCAAACTCCTGAATCTGAAGCCTGCTATCCTCAGCGGAGGTTGGAGGTGAATTATTACAATCCATAACATTGCGCATGGTGATTCCCCGGATAACTAATTGGTTACCAACTGCAATGGTGAGACCCTGCTTTCACCTTTGACAAAATTTAACCTAAGCAATAATAAATCTGCGTATGTGTCGGGCTCAGGAGCTTAATCTGAGTATTATGACCGAGACTTTACATCCTATTCCCGAAACCCGAACAATCAAAAATTGACTTTGGCAATGTACGAGGCAAAATTATGATCCTTGTACAAAATCCGAGATCCAGTATTAAAACAATTTACCATATTAATCTTTTAATAAGTCATGCAATTACGAAAAGGAACCCCTTGTTAATATTTTTTGACCAAATTTATCAACAGGGCGTTAATTACAATTAAAACCATCCCAAACTATGCGGTAAAATTGATTGGGTTAAAAAATAATGAACAAACGCTCATTTACGCATTATAACAATGACATTGATCTTGTGTAATAAAATTTGATCCGATCCATAGAGGCGCAGGTCAGATTTTCGGGGCCAGCCACGTGTATCTGGAATCAACTTCCCCATTTTCAACAGCGATCTTCAAGGCTTTTTTGCTGCAAACCAGGGTCACCAGTTTTTTCCCCCTGGTAACCGCTGTGTAGAGTAGGTTGCGTTTCAACATCATATAATGCTGAGTTGTCAGAGGCATTATCACTACAGGGTACTCGCTGCCCTGGGATTTATGAACCGTAACCGCGTAAGCCGGCTCCAACTCGTCCATTTCAGATAAGTGATAATTGACTTCTTTGTCTTCAAACTGAATCACCGCCTCATCCCATTCTGTTTCATAGGATTTGATTATACCGATGTCTCCATTGAAGACATCCTTGTCATAATTATTCCTTGTTTGAAGGACCCTGTCGCCAACCCTGTGGCGTCCGCCTTTAATATCCAAACCATTGGGATTGAGGGCTTCCCTGAATTCCCTGTTAAGATTTTCCGAGCCAAGAACTCCTTTGCGCATTGGACAAAGGGCCTGAAGCTCCAGTAAAGGGTCTACGCCGAATCTGGAAGGTATTCTTTTTTTAACCATTTCCAAAATTGAAGCCAGCGCTTCTTCAGGATCTTCTCTTTCAATTATATAAAAGTCACTGAGTTCTTCAGGATTGGAGGTGTTTTCCGGTATAAGACCATGGTTGATCCTGTGGGCGTTTAGCACTATTGATGAGGATTCCGCTTGTCTGAACACAGTATCCAGTTTTATCACAGGCGTTTTATTGGAATTTATCAGGTCTCTGAGAACATTGCCCGGCCCGACTGAAGGCAACTGGTCCACATCTCCCACGAGCAGAAGACTTGTCATGGGATCCAGAGCAGCTAGCAAATAGCTCATCAATGAAATATCAACCATTGACACTTCGTCAATAATTACGAATTCAGCCTCAATGGGCCTGCCCTTGTTTCGCTGAAAACCGCCCTGCGCGGGTGAATACTCCAATAGTCTGTGTAGGGTTTTGGCCTCTCTCTGGGTGGCCTCGGATAATCGCTTGGCGGCTCTTCCTGTGGGCGCGGCAAGGCAAATTTTCAATCTTTTTGCTTCCAGTATTTGGATAACAGACCTGACCAAAGTGGTCTTGCCTGTTCCAGGGCCACCTGTGACTATTTGCACCTTGTTTTCCAGGGCCGCGGCAACCGCTTTCTTTTGGGTGTCAGACAAGTCGACTTTGCTTCTTTTTGCCACCCATTGCAAAGCGGCCTGGATTTTTATGGGCGGGATGAATCTTGGGGATGACATTAGATCCCGCAGGTCCCTTGCCACAGCGTTTTCAACCCTGGCCATCCGTTCCGGATAAACCCTGTGGTCCTGTATTTCGATTCGCTTTGAATTCAAAAGGGAATCAAGGGCCCGCTCAAGGGTCTCATGGTCGATACTCAAAAGTTTTCTCGATCTTTCAAGCAATTTATCTTTTGGGTAATAGGTATGTCCTTCTCCTTGTATCTCTTCCAATACATGCAGGATTCCAGCCTGGGCCCTTAAAGGGGATCTCATGTCAATACCGAGGCTGCCAGCTATTTTATCCGCTGACAGAAACCCTATACCCCTGATATCTGTGGCCAGGGTGTACGGGTTTCTCTTGACCGCTTCCACAG
>CAZFJT010000154.1:0-7081 GCA_964519135.1 uncultured Syntrophales bacterium
CCCCATCCAATCGAACCGGGCGCAGAACCGCTTCAAGCCCGGTGGACTATTACTAAGTTTTTATAAACAAGGATCCCCCATTGCCCTAAATTCGGCTTGGGGGATTATTTTTTTCCACAGGCCGACCACTTTTCTCAATTAAAGGAGAATAATGGCCAAGGCCTTATCGTGAAACACTTAATTGATTGATTGTTTAATGTTGCCAAGTCGGAGTTTAGTGAGTTTCATATCCCCTATTATTAAGCGCATTTAATATCCCAAGTAGGTAATCTCAAAATAAAAACAACCCCAACTCAATCCGCGACAGATCCGCCTTTGGCGCGAATCCTTTATCCACTGAGGACAAGTCATAAGCGCCAATGACAAATAATAATCTTCGTATCAAAAATAATTATTTCTATTTCTCTACGTGATCACAGTGTTAGGGAAGATTAATTAAATATTCGAGCATAAGCGCTAATTCCAGTCATTGGAATTATAATTCGGTAGATTAAAGTCCCTGTTGGAACCGTACTCCCAATCGAATGGAATGGGACGCCACGGAAAGTCCAATTCAACTATTCTCGTCATGTATGAATCCCATCGGTAACGCTCAACAGGTACGCCGGATTCATTGGTTTTCCTGTCATGGAACCGATCGGCGTTGTACCACATTCCATAATAACCTGGGGGATAATTCCTGACAAACCTTGAATTATAGTCTTTGGAAAAACCTTGTTCCACTGAAGCCATTAGAGCCACTCCAGACATTACCAATATTGCGATAAGCGATTTACTGCGCATCTTCAAATCTCCTCAGAGACCAGTTATTTAAACCAGGAAAAATAATAGCAGAATAACACTACTGAAGTCAATGTGATAAATGAATTTATAAGGAAAATTATAAACAAAACATTAATTGAAATATAAATATATGGCCCAACAGGTTTAATATATTATACCAAGATATTCCAGGATTTGAACGGCTTGGGAAAAAACGTCATCCAGCGACTGGCCGGCGTCTATTCTCCGTATTATTTGGTCATCCATAGCGTCATAGATGGACTTAACACTTCTAAGGCCCTCCATGGATTCAAAGGGAGTCAGACCGTGCTTTCTGGTTGTTTTTAGACGTTGGAAGGCAAGGTTAACAGGGATATCGAGCATGATGACCAGGTCAGGCTTGATCAATGAATCTGACTGCGCTGAAAGAATAGTTTTTGGAGAAACGCCCCTTGCCCCCTGATAGGCAAGGGAAGAGTGTATATATCTATCACAGATCACTGTGGCCCCCTGTTCCAAAGCCGGCGCTATTATTTTGGTCAAGTGATCAGCCCGGTCCTTCGCGAATAGTTCTATCTCATCCTGTACACTAAATCTCTTGTTTGCCTTCCTTATAATTTGGCCATATGGTCCTTGTGTGGGTTCGGCCGTAAAAACAACAGAAAGTCCCAGTTCCTCTAAATGGTCGCACAACCTGTCAGCAAGTGTGGATTTCCCTGCGCCGTCAATCCCCTCCAATGTGACAAACTTGCCTTTCATGGATTTCCCCTGATTAAATTAACCCATTGTCATACTGAAATAATAAACCCGGAACAGATATAGCAAATACCGTCCGGGTTAGGATTATTATTTATTAGGAATAAATTAAATAACTAGGGTTAGGCGCCTGAATCTCCTTTTGATTTACTGCCAGAGCCTTTGTAATATGGGCATTTAGGGCCGCTTCCATGGGGGCCTTTGCCGCGTCCATAGCCCTTGCCGCATCCATAGCCCTTTCCTCGTCCGAATCCCATGCCAAAACCTTTACCGCCGAATCCCATCCATAATGGGCCGAACTCCTTTTTCTGCTCTTTAGTCAGTAGGCCTCTGAATTTTTTGCCCATCTCTCTTTTGGCCTCACGCTTCTTATCTTTGACTGCCCAGAGTTCCTCAAGCTTCTTTTCTATCGCCGCGTCATCCAATTCATCCTTTGAGGTAAGCTCCATTAACTCGATCTTTTTCTTGCCCATCTCAGCGCGCAAAGCTTCCTTTTCCTTCATGTACTCGACCATCAGTTCCTTGGCCTTTTGCTTCTGATCATCATTAAGGTTAAACCACATTGGCCCCATGCCGTGACACGCGCCCATACCCGGACAGCGGGCTTCAGCTTGTAACGCTCCCAGCGCGCCAATAATTAAAGCCAGCGCTATTATTGAAACAGACTTGCTTAATTTCATTCTTAAATCTCCTTTTATGACGTTTTAATATCTCTGTTAATTAATACAAACTGATTTCAAAAAACCCGCGAAGTTCCCAAAAAAATAATTACCAAAAATAAAAAGACAAATTTCTACGCAATATAGTCTTGAAAACGAGGTCTGAACGTTAGCCATAAAATGTCGTAACTATTACTGGATAGTTATCTTCAGAATTAGAAAGCAGGACAGCCCCTTCTCTTACCTTTGTGGCCCCTTCCTGATCCCGGCCTGTGTCCAAAGCATGTGCGACGCTTAAGAAAACCTGCAAACGCCTGTCGTTTATCAGGGGGAAGTTCTCGAAAGACCCGTCGGAGATTTAGTATGGCCCGGCGCTCCATCGCGCCCCTAAGTTTGATCAATTCGTCCAATTCCTCAGTAAAAGCATTTGGTACATTTGGGGAGGACGCAATCATGTCTATGATTTCACTGTATTTGGCGGCCACCTTTTCTCTGTCAGTCCCCATGTCCTCTCCCATAACGGCCCACCATTTATGCTTAATTTGTCTGGCCTCATATCTACTTAAGGCCGATCCATCACTGCCAATTGGGAACATTTTCGATCTTTGACTCCACTTCCACGCCACAACGCCGATAACCGCCAAGTTCAAGCCCACAGAAAAGACAAAAAGGCCCTTGAAGATAATACTTTTCATCTATCCCCATTCCCTTCGGTAAGGTTCGCCATAACATATGAGATAGACATTTCCCCATTAGGTATGGCCACTGAAATCTCTTCAGGGCTTGAAGACTCGGGCCAGATGGTTTCTGAAAAGATGCTCCCTATTTGGGCCCCCAACACCAGCGCAATCGCTATTATTATCGCAAACGCAGGTCCTCTGACCCATAATATGCTTTTAGAGCGCCCATTGTGAATACTTTTACGAACCGCCAAGCGCGCAAGGGATCCATAACTGGAACGGCTTTCTTGCAAGGCTTCACCCAAACTCTTTAATTCATGATCCAAGGCCCTGTAAGACGCATATACGTATCGACAATGCTCGCAGTCATCCAAGTGACCCTGAAACTCGGTTGTGGATAGGAGCGCCAATTCCCCGTCCAAGGCCGTGGACATCAATTTTTCCGCTTGTTCACAGTCCATGATAGTCTCCTACATATATCTATACAGATGGGAATGACATTTCTCGCGCATTTTTTCCGAAAAATTCTAAGGAAACCTTTTAGGGATCTTTTGAAGATCAAATTCCACTGAATCACCCCTATAAGGAGAAGCCCTGAAAACCGCTCCATCCGTCCACACTGTAACCGCGCCGTCTCTGCCTGTCCAATACACTCGCTCGCTAAATCGTTGAAGCCTCTTAATTACATTCATACTGGGCAACCCCGAGGACTGGGGCCAAGAGCAAGGGACTATTGAGACCAAAGGAGCAGCCATTTCAAGAAAAGCTTCAGACGAAGATGACGCGCTTCCGTGATGGGCGACCTTGAGCGCAGAGGTCCTGAGCTTGTCGCCAAGATAAATCAATGATCTCTCAGCCTCTAATTCTATGTCTCCTGTAAACAGGAATGAAGCCCCTCGAAATTCAGCTTTCAAAACTATGGAACTATTGTTGGAAATGTTTGCGGAATCCAGATTTTTGCTATATTCAGCCGGGTAATTAAGGAAACTCAACTTTACTCCATCGATCTCAAAAGGCCGGGAATTTATATTACCAGGAAAAATGTTTCGCGCGCCCATACCCTTAATTTTCGCCAAGTCATTGGAATCCACGGGGTTAATGAAAACGCGTTCAACAGGAATGGACTTAAGGATCGACTGAAGACCCCCACAATGGTCTGTTTGAACATGTGAAATTATAATTGCTTCCAGGCTTTTGACGTTCATGTAGCGCAGGAACGGTATGATTATACTCTCTCCTGCATCAAAGAATGAGTATTTTGGTCCTGTGTCAATAAGCGCTGATTGGTTTGACGGGGTGCGCAGGAGAGCGCAGTCGGCCCTGCCAACATTCAAATAAGTTATTTCGACCCTTGGATTTTTGGTTCCAAATATTCCAAATGCGCAGAACAGCGTCAAGAGTATCGAACTAACAACCAGTATTGGCTTTATTCTTATCTTTCCGGCCTCCCCGAGTATCCACAGGATTGCCAGGGAGATAATTGTGAAAACAATGTAAAAAAAACCACTAAAAGAGGAAACACTAATTACACTGTTTGGCAGTTTTGAAAAGAATTCACCAATATAGATGATGAATTCCACCAACCATTTTGCGGGCTCAAGGATCACGCTACCCAATAAGGGCGCAAATGATCCAATCATTGAACCCACTAGAGCTATTGGCAAAGCAATGGCCAAAGCAGGCGTAGCCAGCACATTGGCGGGCGCGGAGTACATGGGGGCCCTGTGAAAAATAAACAGGAGAGTTGGCGTAAGAACTAATTGTATCGCCAAAGTAATCAAGAACAGGCTTGTCAGTCGAATAAGCAGGTAGCGCAGCCCTGGGAATGTCGTGTTAATAAAACGTGATACCCAACTTTCGCTATCCATTGGAAAGATGGGATCTTTTTTAATTGCGCCTTGCTCAAACATAATTGCCAATTTAGGCGCGATTATTAAAATGGCTGTAACCGCTAAAAATGATAACTGGAAACCGATGGTGAACAGGGACCAGGGGTTGAGTAATAGTATGATAAGGGCCGCGTTTGCGGGCAGAGTCAGTATTTCTCCCCTACCTCCGGAAAGTCGGCCACTGAATGATCTGTCCGTAATGATTGCGGTAGCGACAACCAATCCCATAATAAGGGCCCGGACCATGGGAACCCTGCCGCCGACAATTATGCAATAGAGAATCATAAGGGGGACCGCTATCAAGGCAAATAGCTTCTTTTTGGGTAAGTAGAGCAAAATATTTGGAAAAGCCCGCATGAATGGTATTGTAAAGGCAGAGGCGAGCATCGCGACTATTCCAACATGTAAACCAGAAGCTGAAAGCAGGTGGACAAGGCCTGAATCTGCAAAACTTCTCCGCAACTCAGGGGAAATCTCTCCCCTATCCCCTAAGATGATTCCTTTTAAAATAGCCCTAATCCGGCCATGTGAGGAAAATTCCAAAAAGGCTCTGATATTGTTCCTGAAACGATCGAGGATGGTCCAAGGGTTCCATTGGTTTCCCTTTTTCATAACAACAACAGAGTTTGGGCCCCTAGCGGACGCCTGCCAGAGTATATCATTGGTGAGGCAGTACAATTCCCAGTTGAATTCACCAGGGTTACCCCGGTTTCTGGGTTTTCTGAGCTTTGAGACAAATGAAATTTTGTCACCCAAGCCCAGCTCATAAGGATAGCCTGTTATTCTGACCCTTCCCAATTTTGGTAGGCGCTTTTCATTAGTGGCGTCTACGCCGTATTTCAACAAATATACCGAATATTTGAGTTCTTTAGGTCCAGCGGTCTCTTTCCCTGTGCTAAGTTTCCATACTATTGTACCGATTATTCTTATTCGCGTGGTATCATATTCAGCGCCTTTAGTGATATTGACCTCTGATTGACTGGTCCAGAAGCCCAGTGAGGCAAAAAGAAGAAGCAATAGAACCGCGATCGGCTTTTCTCCGACTTGCCTGGTCGCCAAAAGGATCATAATTAAGGCAATAAAAGGGATCAGAAAAAATACTAAAAGTTCGATCCAGGGGGGCGCATCTGTACAAGCGGCTATATATATTCCAAAGATCAGAGCTGCAATGGAAATAAAAGATGGGCGCAAATTTGAGCGATGTGTTTTTTGATTTAACATCTTAAAAAGGAGTAGTATCAATATAATCTTGAACACCAGAGACCGAAATGATAACGATCCTTTAATGTTTCATGGTAATAATTCCTATGCTGAGTATTAAAGGTTGAGCAATCAAAAGAAAGATTTGGATCTGATGTTCATATTATATGAATCCTTGAGGGATAAACCCGACTAAATTAGGTCATCCCGGTCAGAGGTCAGCAAGCTTTATGGAATCCTATGGAGAATACCTCAAGAGCCTCAGAGAGGAAAGGGGCGTATCTCTTGAAGAGATATCAGAGAGCACAAAAATTGCCTTGGCAAATCTGCGCTTTCTTGAAGAGGATAGATATGATCTGCTGCCTCCAAGTGTTTTCGTAAAGGGTTTCATAAGATCGTACACAGAGACTTTGGGACTGGACCCTGAAGACAATGTAAGACGTTTCGAGGAGTTCACAAAACAAGGAGAAGCGCCGGACTACTATGAAGAGGACCATCCTCTTTTTTCCAATGTTCCCAATAGACCGGATTCATTTATAAAAACAAAGGTTTTCACCGTTGTTTTGACCACGGCTGGATTAATATCATTTGTTATTCTGATCCTCACAGGTGTAAGCAGATTAGTTTATGACGACTCTAAGGACCCGATAGATCCAAATGTGCGAGTGGCTGGGCCATCATCGGTATCCGGGCAAACTGAAAAGCCGGTTGTCCAAGATCCTGCGCCCACAGGAAGGATGACCCTTGAGATTACCGCTGTAGCCAATAGTTGGGTCAGAGTTCAACCGGATTCCGGTCCGGCAAAGGAACTATTAATGACTAAAGGGGAGGTGGAGGTCGTTACCGCTGAGAAGGGATTCTTTCTTCAAACCGGCAATGCGGGCGGAATACAAATCTCATTGAATGGAGAGCCTTATCAACCTATTGGAAAAATGAATCAAGCGGTGGCCATAGAGTTGCCTTGAGTTATCACGATAAAATATTGCAATAATCAAGGGTGGTTCAGAGGCGCCCGATTATTTTCAGAATGTCATTTTCATAGCATATATAGCCATATGCAACGTATTAAAACTACAAACCAGATCTGGAGAGGCAATGGAAAACAAAGTTCAAAAACTTCTGCTACTAATATATG
>CAZFJT010000155.1:0-7057 GCA_964519135.1 uncultured Syntrophales bacterium
GCAGGGAATGGAAACCTGGCTTTAGCCGTGGCGCCATTCCTTGACCCTACCTGTGAGGGGGCCGTCGGGCAACCGGCGGTCCTACCTCGATTAATAAATCCTTTCACTTTGTTTTGTAGAATAATTTCATCTTCTTAACAAACTACTCACAAACATCCACATCAAAGGGCGCGTCATTTTCTTGCAAGCGGGAATCCATCTTCAGGTCAAAGCCTCCAATGAAACTCTCGACTAAACAGCGGACCTGTGCAAGTATGGATTCCAGGGATTCATATTGTCCCGCCGAAAAATTGAGTCCGCTGGGCCTGAATGACCGCGGGCCTCATTTATTACCGGGGTGTATAGTGAGAACAAGAGTCAGAATAAGACTAGGTAGAAAGATAGAGAAGCTTAAGACAGAGGTATTATCCTTAGGCGCTATGGTGGAGGAGAGCTTGCAATTGGCTGTAAAGGCTCTTGAGTGCAGGAACTCGGAGTTTGCCAGCAGGGTTATTGACGGGGACGTGGAAATAGACACCAAAGAGGTGGATCTGGAAGAGGAGTGTTTGGAAATATTGGCCCTCCATCAGCCGGTGGCCGCTGATCTGAGATACATTGTGGCAGTCCTGAAGATCAACAACGATTTGGAACGAATCGGCGATCTTGCGGTGAACATAGCTGAAACCGCTGTTCATATGATTGCCAAGCCCTCATCGGCAAATCCCTTTGATTACTCCACCATGACTGAAAAGACCCAAGATATGTTGAAAAAATCCCTGGACGCGCTGGTGAATATGGATACCTCTCTGGCGTACCAAGTCTGTATGGAGGACGATGAAGTTGATTACATGAAGCATATGATCCATCGTCAATTCCAGGACAAGGTCAGAGAAGACTTGGGGAATCTGGAATCCCTGGTTCATTTGTTTCTGGTTTCAAGGCACCTGGAACGAATAGCCGACCACGCGACAAATATCGCAGAAGAGGTGATTTACATGATAACAGGGGAGATCCACAGACACAGGGGTCCAGTATCACCTTAAATCGACTTTGCGCCTGGCCATTTGGGATGGCGCTTTTCTGATGGGTTGGAGCGATTCACATGACCCCTTACTTTGAGAGAATCGATTTTTCATCTGTTGACCAGGAGGAGCTGGATTCGTACCATGATCGGGATGTCCATCAAACATTGGGTTGGGTAAATTTCATAGCTGAGAACAAATCCGCTGAACCAGCGCTGGCAAGGTTAATGGAAAACGGTCAAACCCTTGGTTATTTCACCGGCCTTATTGAGAATAAGTTCGGTTTTCGCATATTGGGAAGCCCTTTCAGGGGTTGGAGTAGTTTATATATGGGATTCAATCTGAACCCAGGCGTCCCAAGGTCCAAAGCTGTAAAGGCTTTGAAGGATTTTGCCCTTAATGATCTGAAATGCCATCACACTGAAGTCCTGGACAGATATGTGACAAGTGATGATTACTCACAGGACCAGTGGACCACATGGATATGGAACAGCTTTGAAGTGGATTTAACAAGACCTGAAGACGAAATATTCAGGAGTTTTGAAAAGGATTGCAAGAGATCCATTAGAAAATCCGCAAAGAACGGAGTTTATATAGAGCCTGCTGATGACATGGAATTTGCCCACGAGTATTACGATCAGTTGAAAGAGGCCTATGGATTGCGGGGCCTGACTCCCCCGTACGGATTGGACCGTGTAAAAGATCTTATAAAGAATCTTCTACCCACTGGAAAATTACTGCTGTTAAGGGCCAGGGACCCTGAAGGCAAGTGTATCGCCACTGGACTTTTTCCGGCTTGGAACAGAAACATGTATTCATGGGGAGCGGCCGGCTGGAAGGACGCCCAATCCCTCAGGCCCAATGAAGCCCTTTTATGGGAAGCCATGAGATATTGGAAAAGCAAAGGAATCAAAGTCTACGACATGACCGGTCAATTTGATTACAAAAGAAAATATAATCCAATAGAGATCCAAACCCCGTGGCTTAGGAAATCAAAGTACAAGTTCCTTGAAACACTTAGAAATACGGCAAAATCCGCTTATCCTATCTATCAGGAAACACGGGGACGCTTGGTAAAAATTCAACAGAGATTCACTGGAAAATGGTAAAAATCCCTGTGTAATAATTTATCCTGCCCTTTTAAAAGCCTCTTCCACTGGGACATATTCGTATCCAAGGTCACTGGCCACCTTATCATAGGTCACATGACCCATGTACAGGTTTACGCCTGTTTTTAAAACAGGGTCGGACAATACCGCGTTTTCAAAACCCATATTTGCCAATTTACACGCGTAGTCAATGGTCAGGTTGGTCAGGGCGTACGTTGAGGTTCTTGAAACAGCGGACGGCATATTGGGAACACAGTAATGGATTATGTCTTCTTCAATGTACACAGGATCCTTGTGGGTAGTGGGCCTGGATGTCTCAAAGCAACCTCCCTGGTCAATGGCCACATCCACCACCACTGAGCCGGGCTTCATCCTCTTTATCATTTCCCTGGTAACGAGCTTTGGCGCCTTTGCCCCTGGAATCAGGACCGACCCTATTACCAGATGAGATTGGGCCACTGAGGTTGATATGTTTTCATGGTTGGAAATCACGGTGGTAACCCTTGAACCAAACACATCATCCATATAAATCAAGCGCCTTTGGTCAATGTCTATCAAAGTAACTTCAGCTCCCATGCCGATCGCTATCTTTGTTGAGGCTCTTCCGGCAGCGCCCGCGCCTATTATTGTGACCCTGCCCCTTTTTACCCCTGGAACACCTCCCAACAAAACTCCTCTGCCGCCCTGTGTCTTTTCAAGAAAATGAGCGCCCGCTTGCACAGCTATTCTGCCCGCAACCTCACTCATGGGTGTCAAAAGGGGCAATGAGCCGTCATCCAATTGCATTGTTTCATAGGCCAAGGCCTTAACACCGGATTCCACCAGCGCGGCCGTTAATTCCGCGGCAGGGGCCAAATGAAGGTACGCGTATAGTATCTGACCCTTTTTCAATAATTTCAGTTCATCACCCAAGGGCTCCTTAACCTTGATTATCATATCCGCCTGGTCGTAGATTTCCTCTGGGGTTTGGACCAGCCGAGCGCCTGAAGCCGAATATTCCGAGTCAGGTATTCGGCAACCATCCCCTGCGCCGGACTGCACAATGACCTCATGGCCCAGGCTTTTTAGCATACTAGCGCCTGCGGGCCTCAGGCCTACTCTGTACTCTTCTGACTTGATCTCCTTTGGGGCGCCGATAATCATGTTATTCTCCTTTGGAACTTAGGGCATAAGGAACGGAATTGAGAGCTTATTACGGATTCTTCGGAGATTATGCCACAGTAAATGGCTTGATAATTACTTTTTATTTTGGATTTTATCAGAACTAATTACTACTCAAAACGCAGAGCCTCAACACAAGACATTTTGCTCGCCCTTCTAGCCGGCATAAATCCAGCGGCCGCGCCTAGAATTACACCCACCACAACACAAAGAATCGCGTTTTTCGTGAATAACAGATAATCAACCTCTGCGCCCATTATATTGACAATAAATTTAGTAAGAAAAATAGCCAGGGCCACCCCTAATATGGCGCCCACAAGACCAACCACCAGGGACTCCACCAGAAATTGGGACAATATTAATCGTTGCGTCGCGCCCATTGAAATACGCAGGCCAATTTCAGGGGTTCTTTCAGACACCACTCCGGACATGAGGTTGGCCACAGCCAGAGCTGCGATGAACAGAACCGCCAATACCGCGGCTGAAAGAAAATACTTCACTATATAGACGATCGTGAGGATTGAATTGATCCTCTCCTTGTAGTACCTCACATAAATTCCTTCAGCGTACAACTCCAGGGTATTCTTTAAATATTGGCCCACGCTTTTGTAAACATCCTTTGCCACGTACCAATCACGCGCTCGAATATATATATCGGATATGCTACCAAGGCCCTGAATCCTGGATTGGGCCACTGTAAGGGGAATTATGATGGTTTCCTCATATTGGGGGTCTTCCGCGCCTCCAAGTATGCCAATAATCTTAAAGGGTATGTTCTCCACCATCACCGTCTTGCCTAAACCGTCAGGAACGCTTGTGAACAACTGATCAACTATTCCCTGTCCGATAACGCAAACCTGGCGCCTTTTTATTGATTCCTGCTCTGTGAAATGTCTTCCAGCCTGGCATGGAAGGTACAGGGTCCTGAAAAATTGAGCCTGAACTCCAGCCAGTCTTGCCGTGAACTTTGTCTTATCTTTTTGCAACACCACTGAGTTTTTCCAAACAGCCGCGGACGCGTCCACTACACCTTCCAGCTTCTTTATCTCTTGCACGTGCTTAATGGTGTACTCACCATGGCGCCATCTTTGGGAACGGTAAGAATCCCACTCAGCCTTTATTATTGTCGCGCTTCCCAATAGCTCAAGATTCATGGACACCTGGGATTCCACTTCATTACTCAGGGTTGCCAATGTGGCAAGACCGGCAATACCCACAGCAGCGCTCACAAAAGCGCCTCCATATTTTCGCCTGTTTCGATAAACTTGCTTAATGGCCGTAAAAAGAAGATCATATAATGTGGTGGTCATTAAAGTTCCAAACCGTTTTTATTGCTGGAAATATTGGATTATGTCCTTTGCAGTTGGAATCGTGGCCATATCTTGGCCTATGGTAAGCGCCGGCCTGCAAATCTCGGTTCCAACCACTATGTTAATCACAGTAAACCCAAAAAATAACTCTCGCGTGGCGCAGGCTTCCCTGGGGACAGTGGGCAAAGGTATTATAGTCTCTCCCAAATGGCAAATACCGAGCCATAATTTGCGCGATCTCATCCCTGGGTTCAAATCCGCCAAAGCTTCATCCACTTGGAAAACTGTGATTTTATTAGAGGCCTTGCCATTACGATCAAATAATCCTTCACCAAACCGTGTGGGCTTATATCATATAAACCATTAAGTTATTATCATTAATATCAAATTAATATTATTGTCGGTTCTTGATTCAATATCCGATAGTCCATGATATTCGAGGTTTGAATGGCAAACCAAATATCTTTGCGCGCATTTGCTGGAGATGCTTTATAAACCTCTGATCATAACAGGCGTTTTAAAAAAAGATTATTATATAACCCTAAAAGGCTTGACGTGATCCGTGTTTACCTTTATAAACATAGATGTAAAAATGTCTCTGCTAGGGGGTCAATATGTTTTCATTATTTAGAAAAAAGGTCTGTTATGTGAACCGGTCAATGACCCTTGAGCAGCTTGAAGAGCGGATTGTTCTGGACGCTGCTGTTCCGGCCAGTGTTCTCGATAATGCGGAGAACGTGGATAATCAGGACGGCAATCAGGCTCAACCCTCTGATAATACACAAGAAGCAAATACGCCCCCCGGATCGGGGGAGGGAAATGGGGAAAACACCGACCAGGGAGAAGGTGAATACTCAGGCGACCAGAACCCCATTATGATAACCAATGTTCCAGGCTTTCTCTCATCAGGATGGGAAGACGCCCAGGGGCAGTGGGACTTTACAAAGCTCCTGGCCATATCATCCCAGGTTGAAGGCGCCGAGTCCCTTTTGGAAGGCGCATCCGATGACACAGCCGCGTTCATCTACAATGCTGAAAGCGCCACCCTGGATGATCTCCTCTTGACCGTTGAAAGGATCCTTGGTCCCAACAAGGCGGACAGCATAGGCTTTGCCGCCCATGATCTCGGGGAGGCCAAATTCCATCTCACTGATGGCAATACCGTCAGTCCGGGCTCATTGCTCGGGAGCGCTGATATGGGGAATTTCTGGTCAGGCGTAGGAGAGAATCTATCCGATAGCGGCAGGGTGGACCTCTTTGCCTGCGATCTCGGGTCCACGGTTTCAGGGGAGTTACTGCTCTCCCAGATGGAGGGATTGACCGGCCACACTGTCGCGGCCTCCGATGACCCAACAGGCGCTTTTTCCGCGGGAGGCGACTGGACCTTGGAGTTCGGGGGCGTTGATCTCTTGAGCGTATATTTCAGCTCTAAAGAGCCAGAGGGGTTTCACGTGCTCCTCGCGGGGGAGGAAAAGCTCTTGGCAAGTGACGGCGCTGAAGATGATTATTTTGGTTGGTCTGTCGCGATTGACGGGGATTGGGCAATAGTGGGAGCGCCCTATGATGATAACGCTAATGGTAATTACGCAGGCGCGGCTTATATTTTTCATTGGGATGGCGCTGATTGGACGCAACAAGGACAGCCATTAGTCGCAAGTGACGGCGCTGAAAATGATGTTTTTGGTTGGTCTGTCGCGATTGATGGTGATTACGCAATAGTAGGCGCTAGTGGGTGTGACGTGGATACAGACGGTGACGGTAACCCCGACGAAATCGATGCAGGCGCGGCCTATATATTTAATATTACTACCGGCGCACAGGAGAATAAGCTCACTGCCGATGATGGCGCTGAAGAAGATTATTTTGGCGAAGCTGTCGCGATTGATGGTGATTACGCAATAGTGGGAGCGCCCTATGATGATAACGCTAAAGGAAGTGACGCTGGCGCGGCCTATATATTTAATATTACTACCGGCGCACAGAAGCAAAAGCTCACTGCCGATGATGGCGCCGCAGGTGATAATTTCGGAGAGTCGGTCTCCTTTGTTGACAACACCTCAGGGAATGATCTTGCGCTTATTGGCGCTAGTGGGTGTGATATAGATGTTAATTCTGATGGAACCGATGAACCTGATGTTGGAGCGGCTTACATGTTTTTTAATGATACTGATTGGGTTGACCCGTCAGACACTAGCAAAATATATGCAAGTGATGGTCAATCAGTAGCCCCTGAGAAGGGATTTGGATGTTCAGTTTCTGCGTGGGGCAAGTGGGCTGTAGTGGGCGCCAGTGGATACGATAATACTAAAGGCGCTGCATATATATATAATATTAATGAGGTCTATTTTCTAGGTTCGAATACTGAGTGGCAAAAGCTAACCGCATCCGATGGAAACGACGGGGATAGATTTGGTGAGGCAGTATCAATATCTGACCAATCTGCCTTAATAGGCGCGTACTCGGCCAACGCTTCATA
>CAZFJT010000156.1:0-7051 GCA_964519135.1 uncultured Syntrophales bacterium
TGGAACCAGACGAGCCCACAGGCCCGTTTGGCGCCAAGGGAATAGGGGAGCCTGCCTGTGTTCCATCAGCGCCGGCATTGGCCAATGCGATCTATGACGCTGTGGGGGTGCGAATAAAGGACTTGCCCATAACACCTGAGAAGATACTCGCGGCCTTGGATGAAAAGGAAAATGGGCACAAGAGCGGTTAATAGACTTGAGCTCAGGGACAGCTCTTATCATGTATTGTCCCTGAGTTGATTTCAAGCCGCAGGATGCGCCTGGATTTCTAAATGACCGGAAAAATATACCTGGATAACGCGGCCACAACATATCCAAAGCCAAGAGAAGTAGTGGAAGCCATGGTTTGGTTCATGGAAGACGCGGCTGCAAATCCCGGTAGGTCGCGCCATGATATGTCCATCAAGGCCGAAGAGGTCATTGAAAATACGAGGATATCACTGGCCGAGCTGTTCAACGCCCCTGATCCCAGGCGCATTGTCTTCACCCTCAACGCGACTGAGTCCCTGAATGCGGTTATCTATGGATCCATCCCTGAAGGCGGCCATGTAATTATGACCGCCTTGGAGCACAACTCTGTGATACGTCCTCTCAGGGATCTTGAGTCAAGAGGGCTAATCAGTTTATCAGTACTCAACTGCGACAAGATGGGATTCCTGAAATTGGATGACCTACCTGGAATGATAAGGGAAAATACCTCCCTTGTTTGTGTGAACCACGCCTCCAATGTGTGCGGAACAATACAAGATATTGATAAAATAAGGGCAATCATCGGAGATATCCCCCTCATGGTGGACGCGGCTCAAACAGCCGGCTCACGCCCAATAGATGTTCAGGCTTTGGAAATAGATTATTTGGCTTTTTCAGGGCACAAGGGACTATATGGCCCCCAAGGCACAGGCGGTTTGTATATTAGGGAAGGCGCTCGAATAAGTCCCTTGAAAAGGGGCGGCACTGGTAGTGTGTCCGAGAATGAAACTCAACCTGAATTCTTCCCTGACGCCATGGAGAGCGGGACACGTAATAATGTGGGGCTGGCCGGTCTCGGGGCTGGTGTGGACTTTGTAATGTCAAAGGGTTTGGACGCGATCAGGGCCCATGAATGTGAACTATTGGAGCGCTTTATAGACAAAACTCTCGGCGTTGCTGGACTGACACTCTATGGGCCTCTGAAACCTGAGAAACAGACCCCTATACTTTCCATGACATTTGACGGCGCATTACCTGAGGGCTTGAGTCACACAATCGGAGGATGTGGAGGGAGGGCAATCCCAGCCACATTTGAAAGCGTTCACCCCCATGAGGCGGGCGCGGCCCTAAAAGATGAATTCGAGATCCTTGTAAGGGTGGGGCTCCATTGCGCGCCCTTGGCGCACAAGGCCCTGGGAACTTTTCCAGATGGGACCGTGCGATTCAGCATGGGATATTTCAACACTATCGAAGAAATCGATATTGCGGCTGAAGCTGTTATTAAGATAGCTGAAAAGTTTGATTAGTTTGGCTGATAACTATTTCAGTATCTCTCTTACTATCGCGTGGCCGGTCCTTTTGTCACAATCCTAATACTGTCAATGGAATGGGGGTTCTTTCCCTTTTGGAAAGCCATTGGCGTGTATTTATCCCTTTCCTTAGAGCTTACATTACCGCGAGTATTATCAGATGACGAACTACCGGGCTTGCTGCGCCTAATATTAAGTGAACTCACAGGGCGCTCGGGACTTTGTTTGAGTCTGTGCGACGATTTACGAGGTTCTTTGGCTCCCCATCCATATTTCCTTTTTTCCACTGGAGGCTCAGGGGACTCGTCGGTTTCCTCAATGTGTCCCACTTCAGATTCCACCGGCTTGGGGCTTTTTTTCAGATTAACCGTGGGCTGTCGATCTACGGCGGGTTTCACCCTTGACGCCAAGAACCTGGATATCGCGCCTTGGGAATTGATTACTTGAATTGGGCCTATTGATGGTTTTGACGGGTCGAATTCAAAGGCTATCCTGTAGAATTCCTGGGGGTTTTTCTTGTTTGCCAGTTCAAGAAAAAGGGAACGCTCTGTAGCGCCAGCCTCAGTGACTTTAAAGTCAGTATTTCTGTTTGCCAGGCTAACCCTTTCAGGTTGAGGTTTGGGCTTAATCCTTGATTTAATTGTGTGGGGTTTAGGGTCCTTTTTATTCAAAAGGCTCGGGCGCTTAACCGATACTGTTGAGGTCAATCTTTGTCTTAGAGGCGCCTTGGTTGACTCCTTATTGAAAAGGGAAGATTCAGTTTCCACAGAGGCTTGCCCGCTGATTGGAATCCTTTGGGAGAATGAGCCGTTGGAGACGCTCCTGGATGGCCTGGGCGTAAGTGATTCCCTGGAATTGTTGTTGCGATTCAGGGCTATTGTAATCTCCGATCCACTTAAGCTGATATTGTATGTTGGGGTCTGGGAAGAACCGACGTCCAGCACAACCCTTGCGCCTGATCCACGGACCCCGAATCTTATTTCTTGCAATGGAGGTTTTGCCACTCTTAAACGTCTCTTTATTCTTCCCAGACGAGCGGACCTGAAATCAATGACCAGTCTATTGGGAGATCCGATCACGAAAGCATTGTATCTGCCCAGATCCCCTCTCTTTTTTATGGAAACACTGTTGAGATCCGGGCTCACGTTCACACCAAGGATCACACCCCTGGCGAGCGCGGAGTCGATCGGACCAATTGAAATGAATAATAATGCGAACAATGGAAACGCGAATCTAGTTAAACTGTTCATTGAAATATCCCCGGATCCATCACCTGGTACTCTTTTTATGGCTATTCTTTGCCTGTTTATCCTTTTTTTAGTAACGCGTAAATCCAGCGGCCCTTGTTGGCGACCGCGAACATTCAAATATCAACTCCATGCCAGTACTTTTTCAGCCACCCTTAACAATGCTTAGACCGGCCTTGATTACGCAAAAGACGAACAGAGCAAAACAGTTAGTTATATTATTATAGTAACACATTGATCTTATCACATTAAAAGTGAATCATCAACAAAATATCATCTATTATAAATATATGACTAAATAATATGAGAAATATTGTTAATATATATTGTAAGACCCAAGTGAATTATTGAAATTATTGAGACAATATCCTATACTTAAATATCCAATTCCCTATTGCCCTTGGAGATCACATGAGAATTTATGACGCCACAATACCCATAGAAGAAAACACGCCCTTGTATCCTGGTGATCCTGAGACAAGAATCGACAGGTATTTCACAATTAAAAAAGGCGATGCTTTCAATCTAAGGCGGATTTGCATGGGAACACACACCGGCACACACATAGACGCTCCGGCCCATTATTTGGATGGCGCCGCCACTGTGGATAAGCTGGATCCTGATATATTCGTTGGGCCGGGCGTGGTGATAAACGCGCGTGGAGGGGTGGCCATAGATAGGAGAACTCTTGTGTCATCGCTCATGAACGGCGCAAAAAGGGTTTTTTTCAAAACCGCAAATGGCCCGAAGGTCCTTTTGTCCCAATTTCATGAAGATTACGTGTACTTGACGGAAGATGGAGCGGACTACCTAATCGAAAAAGGGGTTGTGATGTGTGGGATAGATTACTTGTCCATAGAGAAGTTTAATACTCCCACTGCGCCTGTTCACAAGAAATTGCTAAAAGCCGGTGTAGTGATCGTAGAGGGTCTGAATTTGATGGATGTGCCGTCAGGACCCTGCGAGATCATCTGCATGCCCATTAAGATTAAGGATGGGGATGGCGCTCCGGCAAGGGTGTTTATCAAGCGCTGATGTGCTTTGCCGGCCAATGGCAAGTCTCAGAGGTTTTTTGGAGTAAGGGGCTCATATTTGCAAATATTATTTCAATAAATGGAATAATGCCATATATACTGCCAGCTAAATTGATGCGTAATCTTGAAGGCTAAAGACCGAAAGCGTTTCAATTGGAAGAGCAATCCAAAAATAACAAGGAATTGAGTTTATGATTACAATGAAAATAGATGAGAGCAAATGCGCAAAGGATTGGTTCTGTGTAAATGAATGCCCTGCAAAGATAATCGTAAAGACCGACAGGGAAGCGCCTCCTGAGCTTGTCGAAAACGCGGATGAACTCTGTATAGATTGCGGCCATTGTGTGGCAATATGCCCGCACGCAGCCCTTACCCTGAATGACCAGTACCCCGGAGATTTGGAGGATATCAGGTTGGACCTTATCCCAAGCTTTGAACAGGTGGACCATTTCCTCAGGGCCAGGAGATCCATACGCACATTCAAAGATAAACCAGTGGATAAGAGTGTTATCCAGGATATAATGAACACAGCGTCATACGCGCCATCAGGCCACAATCTACAGCCGGTGAAATGGCTCGTATTCCATGACGCCTCCCAGGTCAAGGAACTTGCAGGGTTAACCGCTGGCTGGATGCGGTCAATGATCCAGTCAGGCTCTGAGGTGGCAAAAGCCATGCACTTTGACAGGGTTCTCAAGGATTGGGAAAACGGTGGCGACAGGATAATGAGAGGCGCGCCCCATTTGGCTGTGGCCCATGGCCACCAAAGATTGCCCGGTGCGCAGAACGCATGCGTGATAGCGCTAACATACTTGGAACTTGCGGCTTTCGCCAAAGGGCTGGCCACGTGCTGGGCCGGATACTTTGCAGCGGCCGCTACTTTCCATAAACCAATGCAGGACTATCTGAACCTTGGGGAAAACAATATTACATTCGGCGGCATGATGCTGGGCCATCCAAAATATAAATACAGGCGTATTCCCATGCGCAAAAAGCCGGTCATGGAATGGAGGTAAGGTGGAGAAGGATTCCTGGAGTCCGGTGATCAAATAAGAATGTACACAGGATTATGGGCTAAATTGCCGATTTTAGAGGGTGATTCAGATTAAAAATTTATGTATTATCTCTAATAGATCCTTGAATTTTAAGGGTTTCCTTGCAATGTGATCCACTCCTGACTCCTCGATTTTCTCAGAATCTTCAGCCTCCATTCCCCAACCGGTGCATAGTACGAATGGGGGCTTTTTAAGTTCCCTTTTGGAGCAGTAACGTTTTATCCTCTTTCCAACAACCCAGCCGTTCATTTCCGGCATTCCCAGATCACATATAATTATATCCACCTCATTCTTACGGAAATATTCCAAGGCCTGTCTGCCTGAGTTGGCCCTGTACACGGTTTGCTGTAAACGATTCAGACCACGCTCCAGTAAATCAGCTATACGGTCATTGTCATCAGCGATCAAAAATCTAGCGTGAAAATCATCCGGTAATTTGAGGCCTTGTTGGGAGGCCTCATCCGGTTTGCTCGCGAGGGGCAATTGGATCGTAAAGGATGTTCCTTTTCCTTTTGCGCTATCCACTTCAATGGATCCCCCATGCCTGGTGATTATACCCAAACTCGTTGAAAGGCCCATGCCCGTGCCTTGAACTCCCTTGGTGGTCCAGAAAGGTTCAAATACCTTGTTGAGGTTCTCATTTGCTATGCCTGTGCCGTTGTCCTCTACCTTCAGGATCACCCAGTCGTCTGAAATTCTGGATGTTACGCTTATCTCACCCCCTTTGGGAAGGGCCTCAGTAGCGTTCTTAATCAGATTGACTATTACCTCGAACAGCTCATTTTGCATGCCATTGACAAAGCAACCTGGAGGTAGCCTGCGCTTGACGTCAATCCTAATGCCCTTGCGCTCCGCGTTTGTTTTCCAGAATGGCTTACACACCTCAATGGCCCTGTCCGCAGTATTGGAAATATCGAATATCTTGCCGCTAACAGTGGGGTTCTCTGTTCTTACTCTTGCGAAATCCTGAAGTTGCTTGACTGTTTCAGCGCCCATCTGAGAGCTTTCCACTATTTGGTCAAGGGTTTCACGCGTCTCATCGAGGTTTCCCAATTCCATTTCAGTCTGGGCAAGCCCTGTCGCTCCGATTATTATCTGAAGCAGGTTATTGAAATTGTGGGCCACACCCCCGGCCATCTCTCCAAGGGCCGCCAGTCGTTGCCTTTGAACCAGCATCTCAGCCGCGTTTTTCTGATCAGTCACATCTCGTAAAAAGACCGCTATTCTCTCAACACTGCCATCAGAATCAAAAACTGGGTGGTACCTGTGATCATAGTGTCTGCTATCCCAAGTGTCCTCAAACCTGGCCGCGCTCCTTTCCTTGATGACTTGCTCGAACCGTTCCCTTCGGTTTGTGGCAACCTGTTTGGGAATGGTTTCAAAGTAATTCTTTCCAATAAGATGCTCTGTGGCTGAATTGAATGATTCGGCAGTAGGCTGATTCAAGGCCACAAACTCTCCATCCGTTGACAGGAGGAAGGCGCAATCGCTTGTACCGTTTAGTATGGCTTCCACTGTCTCTTTACTTTTTCTCAGACCCTCCCTGGCCTTTTCCTTTTCCTGGATTTCAACCTTTAACTGTTTGTTCGATTGAAGCAGCTCTGATGTGCGTTCCTGAACCTTGATCTCCAATTTGTCATGGGCCGCCTGCAGAGCCTTTTCAGCCCGCTTCTTCTCTTCAATTTCCCTTAATAGCTCCTTGTTGGCTTTTTGGACCTGAGCTGTTCTTTCTTCCACAAGCGCTTCCAACTGTTCATGATGGCGTCTGAGCTCTATTTCGTTCCTTTTGGCCTTAATGGTGTTTTCAAGCGTTAATGGAAGGGTTTTCAGGTAGGCGCCGTCAACATCCTTTAGAAGATAATCCGATGCGCCGGATTTCATAGCCTCAACAGCAATTTCCTCTCCTCCCGCGCCTGTAACGACTATTACAGGCAGATCAGGGTCCAACTTGTCAAAAAGATCCAAAGCAGTTCCGTCGCCAAGGCGATAGTCAGAGACCAAAACATCATAGGAGTGGCTTTCCAATGCGTTCAGGCATTGTTTCAAGGATCCCACGCATGTGTAATCATAGGGCAGTGAATTCTCACGAACCATCCGTTCAAAGGCCATTCTGTCTATTTTGTCATCCTCCAGGACAAGGACGCTAATTCTATTGTTATCCACCATTAGAACTCCCGGATCATTCTCAAGCCCGCAGGCTTACACAGGGCGCTTAT
>CAZFJT010000157.1:0-5212 GCA_964519135.1 uncultured Syntrophales bacterium
TTATTCGATAACGATCTCAACATATCAGTTCGTTCTTTGACCGAGTTTTCGTCGGTTGTTTGCTTCATGTTTGCAGCCCTGGTTCCGGGCCTTGGGGAGAATGGGAACACATGGAGATAGGCCACTGGATACTGGTTGATCAGGTCCAAGGTGTCTTGGAAGTCTTTGTGGGTCTCCCCTGGGAAACCCACCATAATATCAAGGCCAACGCAAAGATCCGCTATTGATGTAAAGGCAGAATCCAGTAATTCCCGCACCAGGCCGGAAGTGTACGGTCTGCCCATTGCCCGGAGTATTCCGTTGGAACCGCTTTGCACAGGTATGTGCAGGTGGCGGCATAATTTAGGGTAATTGTCGGAGATGAGCTTAATCAGACGATCAGATATTTCCTGTGGCTCACATGAACTCAGCCTGAACCTTGTATTAACGCTCTGATCCAATAATTGCTCTATAAGGTCTTCCAGGCTTGGGCCTTCTTCCAGGTCTTTGCCGTAATAGCCTATGTGAATACCGGAAAGGGTAATTTCCCTCGCGCCAAGGTCTTCCATCTTTTTGGCGGTATTCAAGGCCCTTTGCAAAGGCATGCTCCTTGACGGCCCCCTAGTGAAAGGAACTATGCAATACGCGCATTTCTGATGGCAGCCGTCCTGGATCTTCAGAACAGCCCTTGCCCTGCCGGGGATTATGGTTGAGTCAAGTTCCCCTATTGAGATGAGGGATTCCAGGTCAGCTTGGCCGGAGAAAGGCTCTCCTTTAATGGCAGAGTCTATTGACTGGCTGAACCTGTCCTTTGAGGCAGTGTCAATGCACGTGATATTGTTGGAAATGGAGGTTAGAGATTCAGGATTGAGTTGGGCCAAGCAACCCACAGCCACTATCCTGGCGTCAGGGTATCTTTTGGAAAGGCTGGAAATCATTCGCCTTGATTTACCCTCCGCGCGTGAGGTTACGCAGCAGGTGTTTACAACCAGGACCTCTGGGGATGAATGGGGCTCTTCCAAAGTATATCCCTGGGATTCGAGTATCTCCCCCATAGCCGCTGCCTCGGACTGGTTGACTTTGCAGCCCAATGAATGTACGAGCGCATTTTTGATTTGCTTATTATTGTTCATGTTTTTATCATCAAGGCCCGCTGTCGGGCTAAACCGGTAAATACTCGGTAATGTGCGGCCTTCGTTTAGTTATGGCGCCCAGGGTAGAGCGCCGCCGCGCCTGTTGGCGGAAGGTCCGATTCGCTGTGTTTAATTCGCAGGCTCAGGAAACTTCGCTCATCTGACTCCCGCCGTCTGGAGCGGCTCAAAATATTTCCATCAGTTTTTTCCTCTCTTCTCTCCTTACTGCCCCCAATAACTGAGGTATTACCTAAACCGGTCCCATTGTTTTGACACCAGGAATCATAAATGCTAACAATTGAATATTACGAGGTCAATACTCCCTGGGCCGGATGGCTGTCTTAAAAGCGGCTGAAGCTCCCGCTCAAGAAGTTTGGGCCAGTTAACCGGAGGTCCATTTGAATAAAACTCGCCTAATATTGTTAATTAATATAATAAGTATTCTCATTGTCCTGAGCCCTGCTTTTTCAGAGGATAAACCAGTGTCGCCGGTATCAGGCCCTGACGGAATACTCAACGAGCCTGATCGGATCTTCGACCTGGAGCTGCCAGAGGGATTTGAGCCTGACACAACCGAAGAATCCGGAATCCTGAAATGGAGCAAAGCAGGCGCGCAGATACATTTGGTAGTGGGCAGACTCCATATGGATTCAACTGATACACTTTTCGAGTCATTAAAGGACGCGGTTAAAAAGAATGATAACCTTGAGAAGATCAAGATGGTTGATCTGAAAAAGGGCAAGGGCCTGATGTTCAGGAATGTGGCGCCAAAGGACAAACAGAGGCTGCGCTTTTGGAGATTGTTTGCCGTAAATAAGAAGAAAGCCTTTACTCTTGAGTGTTCAGCGGTCCAGTCCGAATTCGACAAGTTCGCTGCTGAATTCGAGAAGACTTTGAATTCATTTCAATTGAAAACGGATGACTGATAATGGCTGATATGGCTACGCAAGCCGCTTTGAGGAAAATTCCAAAGATGGATCTTGTACTCGCGCGGACTTGGGTTACCTCTTTGGAGGGCCAATACAATAAGCCATTTATAGTCGCAATTGTTCGTAGGGCCCTTGACCGGTTGAGAAACGATATTCTGACTGGAAAGGCCGATGAGAGCGATTGAGAACTGGAACAGGTGGATTCAAGGATCAAGGAGCTGATTGAAACAAGGCTCAAGCCCTCTTTAAAGGTCTTGATCAACGCCACTGGAGTAATCATCCATACCAATCTAGGCAGGGCGCCGTTACCTGAAGCGGTGATAGACAGAATATCCAATGTGGCCCGTTCATATTCCAACCTGGAGTACAATCTGGAAAAGGGCGCAAGGGGTGAGCGCAATTCACACCTAAGGGCCTTGATGGAGGAGCTCACAGGCGCTGAATCCGCCCTGGCCGTAAATAATAACGCCGCCGCGGTGCTATTGGCCCTTTCATCCCTTGCCCAGGGAAAAGAGGTCATAGTCTCCAGGGGGGAGTTGATAGAGATCGGTGGATCATTCCGCATTCCTGATGTTATGGCCAGGTCCAACTGTATACTCAGGGAGGTGGGAACCACCAACAGGACCCACCCAAAGGATTATGAACAGGCCATAAATGAAAACACCGCGCTTTTATTGAAAGTGCATACCAGTAATTACAAGATCGTTGGTTTCACAAAGGACGTGGGTTTGGAAGAACTGGCCGATTTAGGCAAAACACGCGGGATTCCCACTATGTTCGATCTTGGAAGCGGTTGCTTGGTTGACCTGTCCGGATTTGGTCTTGTGGGTGAGCCCACAGTTCGGGATGTTATATCCTCTGGAATTGACGTGGTGACCCTGAGCGGTGATAAGCTCCTTGGTGGTCCCCAGGCGGGCATAATAGCCGGCAAGAGTGATCTTGTGGAAAAGATGAGATCTAATTCTTTGGCCAGGGCCCTGAGAATGGATAAGATGACCCTTGCCGGTCTGGAAGGCGCGTTGGAAGAATACCTGAGGCCTGAAGGACCTTTTGAGGCAATGCCAACACTGGCCATGATCAGCAGACCATATGAAGTCCTTGTTAAAGAGGCCGAGAACCTGGCCCAAGCGATTGAAGCGTCGGTTGGAGCAAAGGCCCATGTAACTCTGGAAGAAGGAGAGGGTAGAGTCGGAGGCGGATCTTTGCCCATGGCGCCTCTGAAGTCCATGAGGGTTAAGGTTAAACCCAAAATGATTGGATCAGCCGAGCTTGGAAGAAGACTCAGAAAATCGAGCCCCCCGGTGATAGCGCTCATACAAGATGACGCAGCGCTCTTAGACCCTCGGACATTACTTCACGATCAGGCTGAATTAATCCCGGACTTGTTGAATGAATGCCTGGAAAATCAGTGAAAATGGGCCTGAGAAATACTTCACTCCAATCGGAGTTTGTGTGGGGATAGACCGCTTCCACACCAGCCTTATGAAACCACTTGCAAATGGAACTCCCTGAATCAATAAGGATCCCCAAAGAACAACAGGAGGAAAGGGCTGACAAGCTGCTTTCAATCGTTCTCAAAGGAGACTTGTCCAGAGCGGTGATAAACGGGCTTATAAAGGAAGGCCGTTTCCTAAAGGCCGGCCAGGTTATTAAGCCTTCAACGATGTTGTCTCCTGGGGATTTATTGGTAGTAAAACCACAAGAGAACTGCGCTCTAAAAACTGTTCCAAGAGATAACGCGCCTGAGTTTGAGCTCATCCATGAGGATGAACATATAATAGTAATTAATAAACCCGCCGGGCTCGTGGTTCACAAAGGCGCGGGCGCCCATCCAGGGGTTCTGGTTGATCAAGTTGTGGCCAAAAGGCCTGAAATGGTAGGGGTGGGCCAGGAATCCAGATGGGGGGTGGTTCATAGATTGGATAAGGACACCTCAGGGGTAATGGTCATGGCAAAAACCCAGAAGTCTTATAATCATTTAGTGGAGCGATTCAAAGAGCATTCCATCCACAGGGTGTACCTAACTATAGTCAGGGGAAATCCCGGAAGTGATCACGGAGTAATAGATTCCAACATTAGCAGGCATCCCAAAGATCGCAAAAAGATGACATCAGGCAGGGAGGAAGGCAGGCGCGCGATCACGGAATGGAAAGCGCTTGAAAGATTCGGAGAGCTCACTCTGCTTGAAATAAAACCACTGACAGGCAGAACCCATCAAATACGCGTCCATCTGTCCGCGTTCGGAATGCCTGTGGCCGGGGATAAAGTATACGGAAAAATGAAAGGCAAGGGCGGTCTAAAGGACCCAAAGAGTAGATCCGCTCTCAAGTTGCTGAGTCGACAAGCCCTGCACGCGTCGGAACTTGGATTCGATCATCCTTTTTATGGTTGCGCAATGGAATTCAAAGGCGCGATGCCGGGAGACATGACCTCAGCCCTTGGGGCGCTGCGGGGACCTGAGACAGGAAGTTGATTTAAGGCGCCCTAGCATGGGAATTCGGATATGTGTGTAAAACAATAACATGTGAGCGATTTCGCACTCCACCTGTAAGCTCCATATAGTGGGCTATATAAAGAAACACCCTCAATATGTGTGCGATATCGCACAGCTCCCCCTAAAGAGACATTCCCAACATATCCATTGAATATACATTAAATAATGCCGCTAACCATCAGTAAAAACAACATAACAGCCCCAAGAGATGACCTAGGAAATAAAGTTGGCATAGGAGTTGCTTTATTACGTGATAGTTGAGTTGGCCGGCAAGTGTTATTGATGTCCAAAATAGCACAAGGGCCGATCAACCCAACCGCTTTAACGGTTGTGCTGTGCCTAATTACTACTCAACAGGGGTCCAGAGCAAGTTAACTGTAATTCATATTTAATAATAATTAGTTTTATCACAGTCAGGTTGCTCTGGACGTGAATTATCAAGGCGATTAAATATTAGCCGCAATTTATAAATCAATATTTCGGCTGAACACGGGTGTCATAAGAGACGGCCCGTTTTTTTTTGAATAAGGGCCCGGATTATATCCGAGCCCATAGGATTTACAGCCTTTCAGCAATTACCTCGGAGAGTTCCTTTATCTTCAGTTCACCGGATTTCCCCATAACATTACAGGAGTCCTCCAGCATTGTTATACAATATGGACAAGCTGTAATAAGGG
>CAZFJT010000157.1:5222-7044 GCA_964519135.1 uncultured Syntrophales bacterium
CCGCCGCCTTGACAGCAGAGGCTGTTCTTTCCACTTCTGTCCAGTTCTTTGAGTTCGGACCCAGGGCAAGAGGTCATCAGCTTTCTGGGCTCGTCATATATATCGCTGTGCCTACCAAGATAGCAAGGATCGTGGAGCGCCACAGGACCCAAGTCATCTCCTGAAATGTTCAACTTGCCTTCGTCAATGGCCTTCGCGAGTATCTCGGAATAGTGATACACCTCGTATTCACCCCCAAGCTCAGGATATTCTTCTTTGAATGTAAACAGGCAATGGGGTGAGGTTACTATTATCTTCTTAACACCTTTATTCTTGTAAAGATCTATGTTTGATTGGGCCAGTTTTTGAAAGAGTTCCTCATCTCCAATCTTTCTTATGGATTCACCACAACAGCTCTCCTCAGGTCCAATGATACCAAAGCTGATACCTGCGGCCTTGAGAGCTTTCACCACTGATCTGGCTATGTTTTGACTCCGCACATCGTAGCAGGAAGTGCAGCAGATGGAGAGGAAGTACTCGGTGTCTTCCGAGAATGTGGGGACATCCATATCCTTGATCCACTGGGTCCTTTTATCCCGCTCACCTGACCAGGGGTTGCCCTGCGCGTGGAGACTTCCGGCTATAGGCTTTAGGCTCGGGGGGATAGTGCCCGCTTCAGCAAGCATGCTCCTCATGCCCCTCACATTTCCTATTATGTCCACTCCTCTTGGACAGCGATCCACACAGGCCCTGCAAGTGGTGCACGCGTAAAGGCAGTTCTCGGATTCAAAGCCTTCGAGCCCCAACTGTCCCTGTCTTTGTACCAACCTTATATTAAACTCTTCCGACGCCTCTCCAGGAACGAGCCTGTACGGGCAAGTCCCTGCGCACAAGCCGCATTGCATGCACAAATACAGGCTATCCGCGCCGGATAGAACTATTGCGTCACTTACCTCGAGAAACGGTATTTGTGTTTCCATTAGTCTTCCTCAGTTATGGAATGGAGAGTGGCTCGCATATACTTTATGGAACCGGTCTCTCCGATTGTGTTTATCGTAATTTTACAATGGTTATCAGAAGCCTTTATACGGGTTCGGCCCAAGTCCGTCTATGGTCTCGGTGAACTCATTCAGGATCTCCGGTATTTTATGATAGTCATCTATGGCTATCTCTTCCACCCTGACCCTTTCGGATTCGAGCACCAGCCTGTCCAAGGTTTCCTTGATCTTTTCCATTCTTGTGTTTGCCAGTTCGCTTCCCTTTATGAAATGGCATTGATAATCGTCACCATGTCGACACCCAAAGAGTATGATACCATCGATTCCCTTTGCAAGAGCGTCAGCTATCCAGACCATGTTCAACGATCCCAGGCAGCGTAAAGGAATGAACCTTATCCAAGGCGAGTATTGCAGTCCATTGATTCCAGCCATGTCAATGGCCGGAAACGCGTCGTTTTCACAAATCAGCGCAAGGATCCTCGGCTTTTCGTCGTACTCGTCGGGCATGCTCATGCTTTTGATCATATTTCCTATCATGGCCACAGAGTAGTTGTTGAATGAAATTATCCTTTCAGGGCAGGATCCCATACATATCGCGCACCTTCGACACCTGGTGGGATGGGGCAGGGGAGTGCCTTTTTCATCTTCGTTGTACATGCCGAAAGGACACTCTTCCGTGCATCTCTTGCACTGGGTGCACCTGTTGAGGAACAGGTCGGGGTAGGTTAGATCTCCGGCCCTTGGATGCACAGCTTTGCCCTGGCTTATCATCTCTACGCACTGGATAGCTTTCAGGGCCGCGCCGGTCCCGTCACCATATGATCTGGTGGAGGTCATGGGTTGCC
>CAZFJT010000158.1:0-7042 GCA_964519135.1 uncultured Syntrophales bacterium
AAAGTTTTTGTGGAGGGGTCCGGGGAGGCCCTTTTTTCAAAAAGGGCCTCCCCGGTAAACGCTTACAAAAAATCAATCTACTTGATTATCTTTGTCAGTTCTTCCTCGATAACAGCCTTAAATAGGGGTATCTTATATTCGTTCTTTGAGAGTGGCTCAGCGTCCTGGACCACTGCTTCAGAAGCCTTGGCTATTGTATCTTGGTTGAGTGTCTTTCCAGTTATTGCTTCTTCTACCGGTTTTGATCTCCAAGGTATCGGCGCGGCGCCACTTAGGACAACTGATGCGGTTTTTACTTTTTTCCCATCCATTTCCAGGGCCAATGCGCAACCAGCAAGTGCAAAATCCCATGAGCGCCTTGCTCGGACCTTTCTGTAAGATGTTTTCATGTTACTTGAGGTTTTTGGAATGATTATCTCTGTTACCAATTCGCCTTGCTTTAGTATGGTCTCCTTTTGAACATCCACCTCTGGAAGTATATGAAAATTTTCCAAAGGCGAAATACGTGATCCTGTTGGCCCCAATATTTTTACCTGAGCTTTAAGAGCTTTGAGCATAGGCGCGGTATCAGAGGGGTGAACTATACAGCATAGATTATCCGAGCCAAAAAGACAGTGGAATTGATTCTCTCCTTCAAAAGCAAAACACTTTCCTCCGCCTTTTCTGGAACACAGAAATTCACCCCTGAAGTACCAACATCTGGGCCTCTGGCATAGATTTCCACCTATTGTCCCTTGATTTCTCAACTGTGGACTAGCTACCTCAGACGCGGCTTTGGCAAGACCTGGATACATTTCTCTGATTGTTTTATTATTTGATATTTCACTTATTGTGGTCATTGAACCCAGGATCAGATCATTGTTGGATTTTTTTGTAACACCCTTTAGCTCTTTGAGATCCCTCAGGCTTATCACTGTTTCAGGCTCAACTATGTGTTCCCTCAAAAGACCCATTAAGTCCGTTCCACCAGCATGGACAACAGCTCCTTTTGTGGAAAGATCTTTTGTGGCTGATTTGACGGATTCCGCTCTTTTGTAGATAAAATTGGGAGTCATGATTATTTACCTCCCTTTTTTTCGGCAAGTAGTTTGGCCAGTTGAACAGGGTTAATGGGTGTTTTGATCACTCTTACTCCAGTCGCGTTGTACACCGCGTTGGCTATTGCCGCGGCGGTTGGAATGGTAACAGGTTCTCCCAACCCCTTGGCGCCTATGGAATTAGCCTCATCATCAGGCAGGTCAACAGGCTCTGAGATCATGATTTCCGGAACATCCAAGGCAGTGGGCAATTTGTAATCATGCCAGTTGCGATTACATAATTTTCCTGTTTGCTCTGAATCGAGCACTCTTTCTTCTGTGGTTCCAAATCCTATACCCATGGTAATTCCGCCAAAGACCTGATTATCATAGGTTAGGCGATTCATTACCCTGCCGCTGTCATGTGAGGCCAAAAAGCTGATTATTTTTATTTCTCCAGTCTTTGTGTTTACCTCAACTTCGCAAAACTGAGCGCCAAATGGATTGATCGCCTTATCAGATGGATTCGGTCTCTTGTATCCGATCCCTATTACAACCCCTTTATTTTTGAATTCACTGATTTCGGTAATTTTTTTCTTTTTTGAGGCGTCTTTGGTAGAGACTATCTCACCGGGTTTAATATCCAAATCTTCCATACTCAAGCCCATGTCATCAGCGGCCATTTTCAGTAAATTCTGTTTTATGGAGACAGCGGCTTCTCTTACAGCCGGTCCGTCAGATGGAACTGTTTTACTCCCTCCACTGGGTGTGGCGAATTGCGTTGTCCCAGTGTCCGCGTTTTCTATTTGAATGTATTCTGTGTCCAAACCGAGCTCTTCTGAAACTATCATTGCCATAATGGTCTTTGTTCCGGTCCCAATGTCGCTGCAACCCATGTTCAGGTTCGCGCTGCCATCTGAATAGAGTTTCAACACCACTGTTGACGGGGGCCAACCTCCACCTATGAACCACTCTGTTCCGGCCATGCCATAACCGGTTTTTATGTGATCTTCTTTTTTATTTGATGATTTTTCCTTAATCTTTTTGTCCCATTCAAAGCTTTTAGCGCCCTTTTTAAGACATTGTTCGAACCCTGTTGATGTGTACGGGACCGTACCCTCCTTTGCTTGGCTGGCGCTAGGGATATTCTTTAGTCTTAATTGTACTGGATCCATTTCTATGGCTTCAGCCAGCGCGTCCATCATCTGCTCAAGAGCCCATGAAGCTTGTGGATGACCAGGCGCCCTGAATGGCCTGGCCACTCCTGCGTTAATGTAAACATCTGTAAGCTTTGTTTGAACATTGGGGCATGTGTAGCAATCCTTGATTAGGAAATCCACCAAGCTCACTCCTCCTCCTGGGTAAGCTCCTCCTGTTCCCAATGATTCGAATTCCAGAGCGGTAATTGTTCCGTCTTTTTTGACACCTGCTTTTAACTTCATATTTTCCGGGGGCCTGTTACCAACGGCAAGATAGGTTTCTTCCCTTGTTATGAAAGCCTTTACCGGCCTGCCGGTTTTCTTGGCCAATAATGACGCTATTATGGTGTACTTACCAGGTTCAAGCTTAGAGCCGAAACCGCCTCCCATGTAATGACCGGAAACCCTGACCTTTGCCAGTGGCATATTCAACGTCTTGGCCACTGTCTCCTGAATCGCGTAAACTCCTTGTGTGGATTCCCAGATGTGTAATAAATCCCCGTGCCATTGAGCCATACATCCATGCAGTTCCAAAGGAGTATGTATTTGGCACTCTGTCCTGTATTCTTGCTCCAGAACAACATCAGCTTCTGAAAAACCTTTTTTTACATCCCCGCGAGTATAAATTTCCGGTTCTTTCACAAGATTTCCATCTGAATGCACTTTTTGCGCGTCTTTTTTCAAGGCTTCAGTTTCTTTGGATAAAAATGGCAGTACTTCATATTTGACCTTTATTGATTTTAAAGCGTCCCACGCCTTAAACGGCGTCTCAGCTACTACCGCGGCAATTGCGTCCCCTTCATATCTACAATGGGAGTCGAATATCTTGGTCTTGCCCTCTCCTCTGTAAGACCAGTCAGGGTTCATACCCTTTGAAGAGGAAGTAATAACAGCTACCACTCCAGGAGTTTTTTCAGCTTTGGATATGTCCACATTTTTTACTATGGCGTTTGCGTGGGGAGATCCTAGAATAGCGCAGTATAACATTCCCGGAATTACCACATCAGAAGGATATATTGCAGAGCCGCTCACTCGCTGATAACCGTCAATTCTTGTTTTTCTTTTACCCACCACTTCAGTTTCAGCCCATGGAGCGGGTTCTTTGCCAGGATCAGGGGTTTCAGGCACAGAAAGCCCTTCAATATAATATGGTTTGTTTTCAGGCTTCTCCATTATTTACCCCCTTTTCCTGATCTAAGATCCTTGGCCATTTTCGCGGCTTTGAATATATTGTTGTATGTTCCGCATCTGCAAAGATTTCCACTCATTCCCAATCGTATCTCTTTGTCTGTAGGTTCCGGATTTGTTCTAAGCAAACCCTCAACCGCCACTATTTGACCTGGAGTGCAATAACCACATTGGAAAGCGTCATTCTCCAAAAAAGCCTCTTGTGTGGTTCCCAGATTTTCACCATCCATCAGGCCTTCTAAAGTTGTTATCTCCTGACCTTCAGCCTCCATAGCCAAAATCATGCACGCGTATTTGGGCTGATTATTAATAAGAACTGTACACGCTCCGCATTCTCCTCGTTCACACCCTATTTTGGTGGCTGTAAGTCCCAGTTTTTCCCTGATCACAAAAAGGAGGTTCCATCTTGGTTCAACAAGGAGTTTGTATTGCTTGCCATTGATCATTAATGAGATTCTGGTCATGCTTTCTGGATCGGGCATTTCCTCGTTCTTTTCGGCGTGGGCGGATTTTCCAGACATTACTAAGGCAGCCGAGCCGGCGGCCATTGAGGCCATGAATCCCCTTCTGGTAAAGCCGTTCATATCAGTGGATAAAGATTGTTCATCATCTCCTTTGTTCATGCCACATTGGCAGCCTTTTTTTTCTTTTGGGTCTTGATCCATACCGTCCCCCTTTGTTTTTTAATTAATATATTGATATCTTGGACTTTGATGATTCCTATATTCATATTTAATGCGTTCAAGGGCCGTATATATTAACAATGGAAAAATTCACAGACTAAAGATTCCTGGAAACTGTATGCGGGAATAATATGATATATAGGATTTCCACTACGTACATAACCTCACAGGTAGAGTTTAATCATGGAAAATACAAAAAGCGAATGGAACTCCAAAGAAGGTTCTTCATATCCCCTGGGAGTTTACTATGTGGAGGGTGAAAGTTCTTATAATTTCGCTATTTATAGTAGGCACGCAATTGATGTTACTCTTTTGTTATATTCTGGAACGGATTATGTGAATCCTGTCCATGAGTATGAATTTGATCCTTTGATAAACAAATCCGGTAGAGTATGGCACTGTAGAGTGTCTTCATCCATAGTTGAAAAGGCCAAATATTACGGTTATAGAGTTAATGGTCCTTTTGATCCATTGAATGGCCATAGATTCGATTCAGATAAAATTCTTGTGGATCCGTATGCAAGGGGAGTATTTTTTCCTCCTGAATTCAGCAGGAACGCGGCAGTTGATAAAGGATCGAATAGCGGTATGGCGCCATTGGGAATTTTGGACGGTTATGGACCTCCCCAGTTCCCGGAGTATCGATTAATAAGACATGATCATGATGCAATTATTTATGAGGCTCATGTAAAGGGATTCACATATTCCGACAGTTCTGGAGTTACTCCAGAAAAGCGTGGGACATTTTCAGGTATCACTGAAAAAATACCGTATCTTAAAGAACTGGGAATTACCATACTCGAATTAACTCCGATTTTTCAATTTGATCCCCAAGAGAATAATTATTGGGGATATATGTCCATGAATTTTTTCTCACTTCATTCTGATTACTGTTCCAACAATGATTTTCATGATCATATCGATGAATTCAGGGAAATGGTTCGAGCCTTGAAACAAGCCGGAATCGAGTTGATCTTGGATGTGGTTTACAATCATACTGTGGAAGAGGATGAGAATGGCCCCACTTACAGTTTCAGAGGTATTGATAATAAGACTTATTATTTATTGGAAGACAACGGGGATTATATGAACCATTCAGGCTGCGGAAATGTCCTCAAAACAGGGGATAGTTATGTTTCTTCAATGATCCTGGATAGTTTGAGATATTGGGCCGTTGAGATGGGTGTTGATGGGTTTAGATTCGATCTCGCGTCTGTGCTCACTAGAAAAACAGATGGGTCCATAGATTGGGAAGACCCTCCCATAATATCAGCCATTAGATCTGATCCATGTTTGGCGGACAGAAGATTGATAGCCGAGGCCTGGGACCTTGCCACGTATCAAGTGGGTCACTGTTTTCCTGGAGTGACCTGGTCACAGTGGAACGGACAGTACAGGGATCAGGTCAGGTCTTTTGTCAAGAGTGACCCTGGAATGGTGGAACCACTGAAGGAAAGAATTTATGGGAGCTCTGATCTGTTTCCAGATGATCCGCAACAAGCTTATCATCCTTATCAAAGTATTAATTATGTAACCAGCCATGATGGGTTTTGTTTGTACGACCTGGTTTCTTATAATGAAAAGCACAATCAGGCCAATGGTCATGATAATCAAGATGGAACGGATGAAAACTATTCTTGGAATTGTGGTGTGGAGGGCGACAAAGGGGTTACACCTGAAATAATGGATTTGCGCAAAAAGCAGATTAAAAACTTCTGCTGTATTCTGATGTTGTCAAATGGGACGCCTATGTTCTGCGCGGGAGATGAGTTCATGAATACTCATTTTGGCAATAACAACCCTTATAATCAGGATAATGAGATAAATTGGCTCAACTGGGATTTGCTTGAAAAAAATGGTGACATATTCAGATTCTTTAAGATGATGATTGCTTTCAGAAAGGCGCATCCTTCCATTTCCCGTAGTAGATTTTGGCGTGGAGATGTTACTTGGAGGGGCGTGGGACCTGCGCCGGATCTGTCCTATGAAAGCAGAACCCTGGCATATTACTTAAATGGCGGCAGTGAAAATGACTTAGATTTGTATGTAATGATAAACAGTTATTGGGAAGATCTTGTTTTTGAGATCCAGGATCATGGTCCGAACCCATGGAAAAAATTGATTGATACAAGCTTGAAAAGCCCACATGACATTGTAAGAGAAAATCAAGCAATGGAGTTGAGTTCGGATTTCATTTCAGTGGCCGAGCGATCCATAACAGTATTGATTTCAGAGAAAACTATTTGATTTATAATGTTGATAAATTGGCTTTCAAAGTAATTTTTTAAACAAAATACCATTTTTTTTTGAATTTTTTCTTAATATGCGTTGGATTGATCATTTTTTTGTGATATAGCAGCGACCCGGGGATTCTATAAACACAATATGTAGTGGGTGTCAAAAAATGGGACGCGTAATAACCATTGTCAATCAAAAAGGCGGAGTTGGGAAAACCACAACCGCTGTAAATCTTTCCGCATGTTTAGCTTTATCTGAGAAGAGGTCTTTACTCATTGACCTTGATCCTCAGGCCAACGCCTCCAGTGGATTGGGGGTGCGGCTGGAACCTGGTGAGCCCTCAGTATACGATTTTCTGCTTTCCAGGGTGGACTATGGTCGAATTGTCAAAGAAGCTGATATGGAATATTTGCATCTTGTTCCATCGTCACAGGATTTGATTGGCGCTGAGGTGGAATTTGTTTCTCTGGATTCCAGAGAGAGTATTCTCAGGTCTGTGATTAATAATATAAGAGGATATTATGATTACATATTTATCGATTGTCCTCCATCTCTTGGCTTTTTGACCTTGAATTCATTGGTCGCAGCGGATTCGGTTTTGATACCAGTACAATGTGAATACTACGCGCTCGAGGGTGTTGGTAACCTAATGCGCACCATAAGGCGCGTTCAGTCAAATTTAAACAATAATCTGGATATCGAGGGATTCCTCCTGACG
>CAZFJT010000159.1:0-7007 GCA_964519135.1 uncultured Syntrophales bacterium
GGGGAAGACTGTAGAATGGCTGTGGATATAGCCCTACAAGGTTATAGGATTATCCACGCTTCAGGGGCAATCGCGTATGACACTATGGATAATGACCCTCACAGGGAATTTCAAAACAGGGTTCGCATGACCCTGAGAAACTGGCAGGGGATATGGGCCAAACCAAATCTGTTAAATCCGTTCCATTGGCCAGGATACGCTTTTAGCCTTTGGTCCCACAAATTGCTCAGATGGTTGTCCCCCTTATTCTTGATGGGAATCACATTGTCCGCATTGTACTTGGCGTTTCAAGGAGAGGGATTATTTCAGTTGGTGACCGTGGGACTGATCTGTTTTTATCTATCGGGTATAATTGGGGTTTGTTCCAGTAAAATAAGCCAAATGTTCCCATTTACGGCCATGATTTACAGCTTCCTGGTTGCAAATTTCGGCTTTCTTGTGGGTCTGATAAAGGCCCTCTTTGGTGTACGGATCAACGCCTACAGGAATGATTAGCTATAAACACATCCATATTCCAAAGGTTTCAAAGACACCCAGCCAAGTTATGAATAATTACCATAGTATTTCCTATAAAGCCTGTAATTGCCGTACTTACCTGTGATTGGCCCTATACTGGAAGCCCTGGTGAGAACAACTCCCAGTATCCTGCCCTTTGAGCTCATTATCTGATCCCTTGTTTCCATTAGAACTTCACTTGGGACCTCGCCCATCTTGGTCAACAATACCACCCCGTCCGCGTGGGACGCGGCAATCAGAGCGTCAGAGAAACCAAGGGCCGGGGGACAATCAATGATTATCACATCAAATTTCTCCCGCATTCTACCCAAGAAGTTGGAAAAATTTTGGCTTCCCAACAAACCGGCCGGATTACTTGGGGGGGGACCGGAAGGGATATAGTACAGATTGGACTTTTCGCATCTCCTGACTAATCCGCTAAGCTTTACATTTTTGTTTGTAAGAGCCGCGCCCAGACCGGGGGTGTCTTGATTAAGCCCAAATATTGCGCCTATTCTCGATCTTCTCATGTCGGATTCTATCAACAAGACACGCTTCTCATCTTCTTTGGCCAAAATAATTGCCAAGGATACGGCCACAAAAGTCTTGCCCTCAGAAGAGACCGAGCTTGTTAACATTAGGGTTCTTATGAGCGAGGCTGAAGAATGATAAAATATTCTATTCTTTAGGGAACGAATAGCCTCACTTACAGGGGCCCTGGGGAAATTTATTACTGTAAATTCGTCCGGGTCTTTTGATCGGCCGCCAGGATTGGGAAATTTATCCATGTCAGGAATTACCGCCAATGTATCCAGACCCAATTTATCCTGAACATCTTTTGCCGAGTAAATACTATCGTCAATGTCCTCAATGAGCACAGCGGTCAGCACTCCTATGATCAATCCCAAAAATAAGCTGGCTGCCATAATAAGTTTCCTTTTGGGGCTAATAGGCGACCTGGGGATTGTGGGCTGGTCAATAACCCTTATATCGTTTCCAATAATTTGGGAGTTAAGGGCCATAGTTTGGTTTTTCTCCAGCAATATCCTATATATTTCGTCATTTATTTCCACTTCCTTCTTCAATATGGCCCTTTGAACACCATGGGAATTTAGATCCATGGCCTCTTTTTTGGCTTGCTCAAATGCGGTCCTATTCAACTCCTCCTGTCTTCTGGCCCCTTCAAGGGCGTTGCTGACAGCTTGAGATTCCAATTTTTTAATCTTCTCTTTTTGACTCTCAATCCTTTTTCTTAACAAAACGAGCCTTGGATAATTTTCTGCATAAATCTGCGAAAGCTCGGAATATTCGGATTCCATAGCGGCAAGACGTTCCCTTAAGCTTTTCAACTCCACTGCCTCGGCCTCGTCCGGTAGGGCCACAGCGCCCGTTAGACCGGAGTCCGCCCCCTGGGAATAAGCCTCCATTCGAACCCTTTGGGCCTTTGCCTCAACCAGATCTTCAGCGGCTTTATTAAAAAAATTCACCAGGTGATTATCTTCCTCGTCAGTTGAAACAAGGCCGTACTTATTGGTGAATTCCACCAGTTTCGCCAAAGAATCAACCAGCTTGCCCTCAACCCGGGCCAGTTCCCTATTGAGCCAGTCAAGACCATCCAGGGCGTGTCGGCGCCTTTGGGCCAAATTATGGGCCATGTATATGTTGATATATTCAGTGAGCAGATCCTTTGCCACCATAGGTTCCGAAGCCTTGAAACTCAGTACCAGGAGCCTGGTGTCCGGGGTTCGTTTCGCGGAAATCCTGGACATGACATCTTTGACCAATGTGTCATTATTAACTTTGGGCTCGGGTTCCCGTTCATTATGGGTGTCCGGCCATATGATTCGGAGAACGGTTCTAAAAAAACCCTTTTTCTCCTTTGAGAACTCCTGTGAATTTGCGAGATCCAGCTTATTGACAAGGGCCTCGGATAACCATCTGCCTTGAAGTAGCTCAATCTTTGTCGCGTATACCTCGGAAGGATCAAGCATTGGGGTCACGGAGCCAACCCCGCCTATCTTCTTAAGGGCGTCTTCACTTTCCTGAACTAACTCCAATGTGGCCTGTGACATATAAACGGGCTTTTGGGAATATACGTAAAAGCCCCCTATTAATGCGCTTACAATTACTGCAATTAGCACTATCCACCAGCGACTGAGAATCACCATTAAAAAGTCTAATGGAGACTTTTCCCCATAGTCTTGAATACCCGCGCCATAGGGTCCGCCTGCTTCCAATGGCCTGGGACCAGGCCAACCATATTCATTGAACTCATTGCTATAGGGATCAGAGCGACGCTGATTGTCTTGATAATCCATTACAAGGCTCACGGACTTAATAATCTTATGAACTAATATTCAATTAACAAGATTGGCTTTGCGCACATCCCAGTCCATAATCTCAATAAAAAGTTTGGGCCTAGGTTTGAACAATTGCGCGAAGCTGGACCTCGGCCTAACGCGGAGGCGCAATCTTGTAATAACCCATTATAATCATGGTAGAGGAATAATTCAATGTCTGGCGGACTTTGGACCAGTGTTGAATTTCATTACAGGCTATGAATTCCAATTCACAATTTCAACCGCAACCAACTCCATCCCCAGAGCAGCAGTTTCCTTTGGCGACTCCTTTACGCCTTGTTCTAAAGACGGCGATGTTCGTCCCTTTATATACGGCTTCCAAACCGTGTCGAATATAACCGTTCATCTCAATGGGCGATATGTTGTTATCATTAAGTATGCGTTTAGGCTTTTCTCCAACTCCGCTGACAAGAACCGCCCTGCAATCTTTAAGTGTCCGGGCCAATTCCCGCCATCTGTCGCCTCCCCCGCCGGGCTCAGGCGCGGGCCGTTCTTCCACCAGACGTAATCCATTGGGTCCGTTGCTCCAAATCTGAAATCTATGGGCCTCGCCAAGGTGTTGGTTGACCAGGGCGCCTTCAAGGGTGGCGACCGCGACGTACGGTTTAGCTTTACTATCCGGGACTTTTTCCTTGGATTGATCAGCCATGCAACCCCTAAACTCCGCGGACCTATCCGCTCCCAGCAGCCCCACTGCGTCCGCCCTACACCTAGTGCAATGTGTCATCTGGGGAATGATCTTTCCAGCCTTGCCCCTCAGTTCCACTAACTCCTCATTGGATGGCGACACAATGTTTTCAAAGAGTGTTCCCCGGTTGGGATAAATAGGCATAAGGTTCTGGATATCCACTCCCATTTCGGCCATTTTCTTGCTGACTTCCAGGGCGTGACCATCATTGACCCCTGGAATAATAATCGTATTGACCTTGACTATAACACCCAGGGCCTTTAATGCCGCTATTGCAAGTAATTGCCGATCCAGCAGGTATTGGGCGGCTTTTTCCTTTCTGTACACGATTTTTTTATGCCTGACCCAGCTATATATTCTCCGCCCGATTTCAGGATCAATGGAGTTAACGGTGATTGTTACGTGGGAGACATCCAGCTTGGCCAGATCTTCAGCGTAATCCACAGCGTTCAGTCCATTGGTTGCCAGACACAATATCAAGCTTGGGAATCGCTCCCTAACCAATCTCAATGTTTCAATAGTGCGCTCAGGTTCTGCGAACGCGTCTCCTGGACCCGCGATACCGGCCACTGTTGTCTCAGGCGCGGCCTCCATTACCGCCTCCAGATAGCTCACTGCTTGATCCGGCGCGAGGATTGCGCTTGTAACCCCCGGCCTGCTTTCATTTACACAGTCATTTTTTCTGTTGCAGTAATTGCACTTCATGTTGCACTTTGGGGCCACAGGTAAATGGACCCTTGCGCAAGATCCCTTTGCCTCTATATTGAAACAGGGGTGTTTTTCTCGGTCTATAATTCCAGTCATCTTCCAGGTCCTCTCAGTAATATGTGTAGCCAATGTCCGATGATTCTTGTTTAACTTCGATCAATGTGTTGACTATCTGATCCAAAAGCGCCTGGGATCCCCTATAGCCAAGGTGTAGTATCCTGGGGCCTCCCAGTCTGTCATGGATCGGAAATCCCACCCTGATCAGGGGTATTCCAAGATCTTTGGAGATGCGGTAACCCTTGGATGATCCCATAAGTAGATCAGGCGTCAGAGAGCTACAGAGTTCCTTGATTTCATAGAAATCTATATTGTCCCTGACAATGGGGGCGCCTTCCAGAATCCCGTCCGTCACGTCTTTTATTGCTGACCCGAGTTTTCCGCTATTGCCCCCTGAAGCGCATAAAACCGGCCTGGCGCCAATTTCGGTCAAAAGGGCGGTCAAACCTATTACCAGGTCTTCTTCGCCGTAAACCACGACCTTCTTATTAAACAGGTACTTGTGTGCGTCAACATATGCGTCCACTAGCCTGCCCCTTTCCAGGGCGTGTTTCTCAGGGGTCGGCCTTCCGGCCAAATTTTCCAAAACCTCAAAGAAAGAGTCGGTTTCTCGCAGACCTATGGGAGTTCCAAGGGAGTACGCGGGCGTTGAGAATCTGCGCTCCAGCGCCTTTGCTGCGGAGAGCTTATCAGGCATGGCTCTTCCAAATTCTATGGTCCCTTGGGCGTTTCCCATGGCTCTTATTTTATTAATAGGAGTCCCACCTGGAGGAATCTTCTCGTAATGATCCAGAATCGAACCGTCCAGGGTCAGGGAGATATCCGGTAGCATCGTATAATCCAGATCAAAATCCTCCATGATCTCTTTTAAGTAGCGAATGTCCGCTGGTGATACGAATCCTGGGGTTATATTTACAGATTCATTTTTTGCCCCATTTTCGGCCATCTGCTCCACAACAGCCTTTACAGCCCCATGGAACCCTTCCATGTGTGTCCCTGAATAACTTGGGGTGGAAACAGCAACCAGGTCCGGGTCGCATTGGACCTTTAATAGATCTTTGAACTCTTGCCTGAATTCCCTGATCAGCATTGAAGTGTCATCACCTATTGTTTCTGTAAGGCATGTGGTGGCAATGCCCACCAGCCCGCACTTGTACTTTGTCATCACATTCTTCAGACCAAGCTTGAGATTGGGTCCTCCGCCATAAATTGCGTGTTTCTCTCCCAAAGAGGATGAAGCTATATCCATGGGTTCCCTGAAATGGCTAATTATGTAGCGCCTCATGTACGTCGCGCACCCCTGGGCGCCGTGGAGATAAGGTATCGCGCCCTCTATCCCTCTGAACGCCAGGCAAGCCCCCAATGGTTTGCACAATTTGCAGGCGTTTGTTGTTGATACATATTTTTTGGCTTGTTTATTCATAATTTGTCTCCGCTATGTGGCCATAAATGACTCATATGACCTGGAGCTTTTTATCAGATCGGTTATGAGCTAGTGGTATGCCTTTTGGGACCGCTGAAGCCCTTCTGGGGACGAATCGCCACACAGGGCTCATTACGGATGAGTACACTTCCTCTGCAAAGTTGAGCATTCCCACAAACCCGGCCAGAGCTGTTTTGCGTTCATGGTTGTGGTCGCAAAATCCCACACCGAGCTTGTAAGCAATTGGTCTCTCCTTTACTCCACCCACAAATATGTCCACCTCTTGACTTTCCAAAAAGCTCGACAATTCCAATGGGTTTGTGTCGTCAACAATTACGGTTCCCTCATCCGTTATCTCATAGAGTTCCTGATAGTCTTCTTTTGTACCTGTTTGCGAGCCAACGAGCACAACATCCATATCCAGAAGCCTAAACGCCTTGATAAGTGAGAAGGCCTTAAAAGCCCCTCCAACGTATATCGCGGCCTTTTTACCATTTAATTTCGCCCTGTACTCTTCCAATTGCGGGAACAGAATCTCCAGTTCTTCTTTTACAATCGCTCTTGTACGATCCATGATTCCAGGGTCCTGGTCCTGGAAAAAACGGGCCACGTCGTACAAGGATTCGGACATATCCTCAACTCCGAAATATGAAACCCTGATTGAAGACGTCCCATACTCAGCCTCCATCATATTGGCCAGATCCATGGTTGCGCCTGAGCATTGGACCACATTCAAGCCCGCGCCATGGGCCCTACGCAAATCCGCAACCCTTCCGTCGCCTGTGACATTGGCAATCACCTGAACGCCCATTTTTTCGTAGTAGTCCTTAATGATCCACAATTCACCGGCAAGGTTAAAATCCCCAAGGATATTGATACTTATTGGAGAAACCTCAGAGGTATCCCCAGAGCCAACGAGTCTGAACATGGCCTTGCAAGCCGCGTTGTAACCCGCCCTCTTATTTCCCTTGAACCCTTCCGATTGCACAGGTATTACGCTTATACCTTTTTCTCTTTCCACCTTTGAGCATACAGCTTCCAAATCATCTCCAATGACGCCTACTATGCAGGTGGAGTAAACAAAAGCCGCGGCTGGGTTATGGCGATCTATCAGCTCAGTCAAAGCTGAGTACAACTTCTTTTCACCCCCGAATATAACGTCCCTTTCCTGTAAATCAGTTGAGAAGCTCAGGCGATGAAGCTCAGGCCCCGAAGATAGAGCGCCCCTAATATCCCATGTGTAAGCCGCGCATCCTATGGGTCCGTGGACAATATG
>CAZFJT010000160.1:0-6996 GCA_964519135.1 uncultured Syntrophales bacterium
TCTTTCCCGTCCATTGTTCTTCTATGTAAAGAAGGCCCATGTGGACGTGATTCCAGGTATGAAAGAATATCTGGCTGAGTTCACCTCAGATAAGGCCTGGGGAATGGACGGATATCTTGCCGAAAAAGGCATGATTCCAATGTCCGATGATGAGCGCAAGGCTGTTAAGGCTGATGTGGAAGGCCTGAAAAACAATGTATGTAACTAATTATAATAATTAACTAATAACAGATTGGGAGGCGCCTCGTATTCAGGGCGCCTCTCTCCTCCTAAAGCGCGCAAACCATCGGTTTGTTTTAAGACTTTTAAAATTCTACAAGTGGCCCTGGGATCATGTCAAAAGAAGAAAAAAAAGATTATTTTCAAATACAAGAAGCTGAGCGGGTAGGCAGGGAAAACCGGGAAACGGTTGGGGATTACACTGCGGAAAGCCCTAGAATGGTTTGTCGTAATGTGAACGTCTATTACGCGGACAAGCACGCCATAAGGAACGTTAGCCTGGATATCGGCAAGTGTGAAGTAGTAGCCATGATAGGCCCTTCGGGTTGCGGTAAATCCACTTTTCTCAGGTGCCTGAACCGTATGAATGACACCATAGATATTTGCAGAGTTGAGGGAGACATCTCCCTGGACGGAGTGAACATCTATGATGAAAAGGTCGATGTGGTGGAGCTTAGGGCCCAGGTGGGCATGGTCTTTCAGAAACCCAACCCATTTCCTAAATCAATATATATGAACGTGGCATATGGTCCGAAGATTCATGGTCTGGCCCATACCACATCCGAATTGGATGAAATAGTGGAGACCTCCCTAAAAAAGGCGGGCTTATGGGAAGAGGTTAAGGATCGCCTGGATCAACCGGGAACAGGTCTGTCAGGTGGGCAACAACAGAGACTGTGTATAGCTCGGGCAATTGCAGTGAGCCCTGAAGTGATCTTGATGGATGAGCCATGTTCAGCTTTGGACCCTATCGCGACAGCAAGGATAGAGGATCTCATAGATGAACTTAGGGAGAGCTATTCGATCGCGATAGTTACACACTCCCTTCAACAAGCCTCTCGCGTGGCCCAAAGGACCGCCTATTTTCATCTTGGTGATCTAATTGAGGTTGGAAAAACTGAGAAGATATTCTTGAATCCTTTGCACAAGTTGACGGAAGATTACATCACAGGCCGATTCGGATAAAAAAAGTTTAGCATGGAATGACCCCATAATAGTTCCCCATTTAAGGACACTTACATATAAAAAAGCTATAAATTTTGAGATGAAATAAAAAAAATTATGTGGCTAAATCCTGGAGCGGCCTTGGCGAGCAGAATCAATTTAATTAATCAAATCAACCTATTAGTTATCTGTCGGTTAGTTCCACCAGAAATTTTCTAAAATAATAAAAGCGTTACTGGGCCTAAATTCCTTGACGTGCTTCCTGGACTTGTCTAAGGTTGGGCTAACCTGTCTTATTAAAAATCTTTTGCAACAGGAGGGGAGATTCAAATGACTAAGTCTGAATTAGCCGGTCACATAGCCAAAGAGGCGGAGATCACAAAAAAAGCCGCAACAAGCGTTATCGACGCAGTGGTTGAAGCTGTCCACTCTGAATTGAAGAAGAAAGATGGATCCATAAGAATCGCTGACCTGGGCACGTTCAAAATTTCGCATAGAAAGGCGCGCGCGGGAATCAATCCCCAGACCAAGAAGAAAATAAAAATACCGGCCACAAAAGTTCCTACATTCAGCGCGGCAAAAGCTCTGAAAGACACGGTCAAAGGAAGTAAAGGTAAATAGGTTCAAAGGGATAAAATATGAATAAATCAGATCTGGCCAAGTTCCTTAGCACAGACTATGACTTGCCCCTGCGTAAAACCGAAGAGATAGTGGACGTGGTTTTTGATACTATGTCCAGCGCTCTTGCTCAGGGCGCGAGGGTGGAGATCCGGGGGTTTGGATCTTTTAAAGTTAAGGATTACAAGGGATACGTTGGCCGCAATCCAAAGACTGGCAAAACAGTTAAAGTGAAGCCCAAAAAACTTCCTATATTTAAAGCGGGCAAAGAACTCAAGCTGCAGGTGGACTCAGATAATACTAATTAGACGACAAAAAGTCTTCGATCTAATGAGCTTCCCGAGACAATTCTCCATTATCAAGGAATGTTGAATGGGAGGACCGCGTTGAGCGAAATACTGAATTGGGCGTTTCGGCATGTTTTGTATCCGGTGGTGTTAATAGGCATATTTCTTGTTATTCTCGATATGCTCTACATGATCGTCACTGCAACCCGAAAAAGGCTCGGTAGGATTAGAAGAGTAACAGGCGCCCTGCTGCCCTGGGCGGTTCTGGTATTCCTGTCAAAACTGGATTTCAGCGCTGTTGAGACGTTTCGTCCCTGGATAGAAAGTGTCAACTGGCCCATCCAGTTGGTTATAGGCGCGATTGTCGGACTCCTGGTAATGGAGTTCGGCAAGGCGCTAATGAGCACCAGGGGCGACGCTGCAGCCTCGTGCTATGCCTTGTTTCTTTCATCCTTTGGCGCGTTTCTTATTTGGATGGCAATGCAGGGACTCATTAGATCAGTCCATTTCGCCCTTTTGGGCTTGGTAACAGCGGGCGCGCTGCATGTGATATTCAGAGGTCCGCCTGAGGCCCTGGAAGAAGCCCTTGAAGAGAGTGAGGCTGAAGCCTTTGGGAAAACACCCTTAAATCAATAGGATCGCCTTGAAGGCGCCGGGACAGGTCCATCAGGAGACTATGCCATTAGAGGCGCGTGATTATTCTATTTCCTGGCCGGTAATTCTAGCCGTGTGCGCTTATCACCAAGCACCTAAAAAAATCGCGTTTGTTTGCGATCAGGGAACCCATCTCCAGGAGGGCAATGCCGCGCTTACGCGCGTTGTGGGCGTGTTTATCACCACTGAGTCGGTTGATACAAAGGCGTGAATTCCGAACATTGGTCTTGGAATAATGCGTGGAAAAGGCTCTTTTATAGTTTTTAAGAACTTACATTGATCGAACTACCGGCCAAAAAGATGTAATAAACCAACATGTTAGTCCGGTGGGCGGCTCTCGGTTGTCCTGGTCTGATACTTGCAGGTAATCTGACCGACCGTGAGAACCATGTTGTTCCAGTCGCGGTAACATGCAATATTGTTAATAACGTCTGCGAATTAATCACGGGTTAATCTGTCTTGGGGAGGGTTTTGTGAATTTGTTCAGTCCAAACAATCGATTATCACTCATGAGATCGCAGACTGAAGAATTCGTTGCTACGCTACGCATACTAGTGTATGCTTGACAATGAATCAAATACGCTTTAAGACCTTATTTATTTGATATTATGGGTTCTCCTCGCGCATTTCCCTTTTACGCTAAGAGCTGTGGCCAAAGCCACTTTAATAGCTGAGACGCTCCTTGTTTGCGGTGAAGCCATTTGTGAAGTTAAAATGCGAATGATTAAAGAGGGTTAGTGATGGCTAAAGTCAAAATCAATGTAAAAACTATGGTGGCTGACATCAGAGCAGGCATGAAGGATACTCAATTGATTGAGAAGCATGGTTTGACAAAAGAGACATTACCTAAAGTAATAGATCAGTTAGTTAAAAATAATTATATATCCGATAAAGAACTCCAAGATAGACCTGTATTTGAAAGCACGCAAGATATAGTCGATTTGTTCAGCTTCTCTTATCCTGATTCTGAGTAATGGCATGTCAAAAACTAGAAAAGTTAAAATAAATATAACAGAATTTGTGGACGACATCAGGGCGGGTTTGACTGATCAGCAGTTGATGGAAAAGTACAGGATGGCAAAGCAATCCACCCTATCAAAGGCCTTTGACAAGTTGGTCGCGTCTGGAAGGGTAACTGAAGAGGAGCTCCATTCCAGGAGCCCCTTCATTGATACACAATCGATCGTGGATTTCCTTGGAAATTCAAAGGCTATCAGCGAGCTGGATGATTAGGGTTTATAAGTAGTGCGATTCTTAATGTGTGCAAAAGACACACACGCAATTTTAAGAGTCTTATCGGTTGCATTACCATCAATGAATATCTTCCTCCAAAATACCCTGTAATTTCTGAGAATAGGCCTTTTTTTAGGCTTTTGGAAAATTCTAAACAAAATTCCGTTCGTCCCTCATTATCACACACCAAATGACACAATAAGAATTTGGCGCTCTCTAGGGCGTATATCTCCGCGCGTGTGGTTAACACATATATTATGTGAAAAACAAACATGCCTGAAGGCTTTTTAACGCGACCTGTTAAAGCGCGCCCGTATGCCAGGCTGTAAGTAATTTAAATAACATGCAAATAAAATTCAGCGATCAACTGGGGGCGATAAACGGCATTTAGCACGATTATTGCATCACAAGCTATCGAGAACTATTGAATAATTGAATATTAGGCGCTTCGCTGGGAAGTAAGAGCGCCACAGATTATCGAGATAAACTTATTTACAGCGTTTCTGACAGCACTCCCTGGAGCTGAAGCGAAAACGAGGAAGAATTATGTTCAAAAAGTTGTTCCGCGAGAAGATCAAATATTTGGCCCCAAGAAGACAATTGGAATTACTGGAAGAGAGAATCGTATTGGACGCGTCCATTGACCCAATTGCCGATCAAACGGTTAATGAAGACGCCTCCATGACTGAGGACGCTCACACACCCGCTGAGGATACGGGCGACGCCACGTACGGCCTGCAAGTGGATGACGGCTCAGGCGGAGGTTATGATGATGTGGCCACGTACAACGCGAATAACGACCCTTTAGGCGCGGACATTGGTTTTGATCCGGCTACAGGGTTGATCACATGGACGCCTACGGACTCTGATGTTGGTACATACAGCTTCAGGATTACGGCCACGGATAATGATCCCGGCAATCCAGCCCCGCTATTTGATGATGAAGTATTCACTGTTACGGTAAATAACCTCATAGATTTCGTTTCAGCGGCCAATACGGACGTGGACGAGGACAGCGCGCTATTATACAATGTGCAAACAGACTCCGAGGATCTTGGGGACCCTGTTTCCTACAGCCTTATCGGTGAGCCGTCATGGGTCAGTATTGATTCCGATACAGGTGTAATGACCGGCAATCCTGACAACACCCATGTTGAGAACTCACCTTATTCGTTCACTGTCAGGGCTTCCATAGGCGCGGAAATAGTGGATCAAGCATTTACGCTTACGGTCAACAATGATGATCCCGCGTTCCTTAATGTTGAAACCGATATATACATGACTGAGACCAGCGGTCCGCAGACCTTTGATGTCCAGGTGGACGATGAGGGTTATCCTCCGCCTCCGCCGTCAGGAATGCCGGGATATTCCATAGTGGATTATGATAGCGGCGGTATAGGGGCCGTTCCCGGATGGTTGAGCATAAACAGTGTTACAGGAATAATCACAGGTAATCCCCTGGACGCGGATGTGGGCGATCATGTTGTTGAGGTTCAATTCGATGACGGTAATGGAGGCATAGAGACACAATTATTCGATCTGCATGTTGAAAACAAAACCCATTTCTTTACCTCATCCAATGGGGATATCTGGGTTGAAGATACGGCAGGTCAGACATTCGATGTTCAAACCAATGAAGAGGGCAACGGAATAGTAACCTTTTCCTTTGACGCGGCAGGCACGGTCTTTCAGTACGACGGCTGGTTGAACATTGACCCGAACACCGGGGAATTAACCTCTGTTGGTGATGTGGACAACTCCCATGTTGGAGATCACACATTCACGATCTACGCGCAAGAAGGTCACGGCGAGGCGCCGATAACGCAGGATTTCACATTAACTGTAGTCAATGACTGGCCTGAAATAACATCCCCATCTGCGATATCAGTGACGGAAGACGCGGGTGTACAGACCTTCCAGGTGGAAGTTGACGGCGCAGCGGGCGGTACAGTGGAAGTGGGCGCGACCTTCAGCCTGCTTTATCCTCCTTCATATGGCGCCCCGGCCTCTCAGGTTACCATTGATCCAAACACTGGTTTAATAACAATACCTGATCCTGTGAACGCCGATGTTGGCGCTTATGATCCATTCGTAATTCGAGTGGACGACGGCCATGGCGGTATTGCCACACAACTTGTTCAAATAGATATACAAAACGCGGATCCTGTGTGGGAGGATTATACTTCTACCATAACCGCTAATGAGGACACTGCTGAAATCTTTGATTTTAATGCGGATGATGAAGGTAGTGGCTCCTGGTCGTACTGGATAACCGGTGGTGGAGGTTTCCTCTCCATAGATAACAATGGCGTGCTGACTGTTAATGGCAATAATCAAGATGTGGGGAGTTATAATGTAGAAGTATGGTTTGATGACGGAAACTCCGGGGTCATCTCATGGAGCCTTACGGTTGATGTGCAAAATGTGGGGCCTGTATTTTACACAGGTAACAATGTCACTTGGACCGAGGACGGCGGTTACCAGGAATTTGACGTGAACTCTGATGATGAAGGGCAGGGGCTCACTTACACGATAGATTGGGACATCTCCACAGCGGGAGTTCAGGCGCCTCCGGCGTGGTTCAACTTCAATACCACAACCGGACATTTTTGGGGTGTTCCCACAAACGAGCACGCAGGTGAATGGGTTTTTGACATCATAGCCAATGACGGTCATGCAGCAGCCACACAGGAATTTACACTCACAGTTGACAACGTGGAAGCTGAGTTTACGACCCAGGACACGGTGTACTTTGATATTAACGGCGGCTCACAGTCTTTTGATGTTCACACCACAGATGAAAACTTTGATGGAGGCGGCAATCAGTATGTCCTCATAGATACTGGGACAGGAATACCTTCAGGTGTGACCATTGACTCAAAGACCGGTGTCATAACCTGGGATGGAACCGGGCTAGGCGAAGGTTCGTACACTTTTGGAGTGAGATTCTTTGATGGTGTTGACTGGATTTCGCCAAATCAATCTTTCACCCTGAATGTGTACGATGACACACATATGGGCACAGATGTATGGGGTGTTG
>CAZFJT010000161.1:0-6987 GCA_964519135.1 uncultured Syntrophales bacterium
ATATAGAAGATGTCACCAGGATAAGCTTCTCTTCCAGGAGGGCGACGCATAAGCAAGGAGACTTCCCTGTAAGCCCGAGCATGACAGGTGAGATCGTCATACACGATGAGGGCGTCCCGACCGTCCCGCATGAAGCTCTCCCCCATACTGGTCGCCGCGTACGGCGCGATAAACTGCATACCCGGGGGCTCGTCCGCTGTGGTCACCATCACAATGGAATAGCTCATCGCGTCATATTTGTGTAAGTCATCGATGACCTTAGCCACCGCTGACCCTCGCTTTCCAATGGCGCAGTATATGCACACGACATCCTTATCTCGCTGATTGATGATTGTGTCCACAGCAATCGCTGTTTTACCGGTCTGCCGGTCTCCCAGGATAAGCTCTCTCTGGCCTCGCCCTATGGGGATCATCGCGTCAATTACCTTGATCCCGGTTTGCAGAGGAGTAACCACAGGGGCGCGTTCCATGATTGCAGGCGCTTCCCGCTCTATTGGCAAGCTTTGGGAAGTTCGGATAGGACCGCGATTATCCAGGGGACGACCGATACCGTTAACAACCCTGCCCAAGAGAGCTTCGCCCACTGGGGTCTCGAGAACTCTACCGGTGCGTCGCGCTTCGCCTCCGGCTGAGAGAGCTTCACTGTCATCCAGCATAATAACGCCTACCCCGGATGGTGAGATATCCATGGCCATACCGGAAGTATTACCTGGAAAGGTAACCAGCTCCTCGTATTGGACCTTTGGGAGCCCTACAACATGGGCCACATTGCGCTCGATGGAGGTAATCTTGCCCACTTCTTCAAAGATCAGACCCAATTCCGATTGGTCCACAGCGTTGATCAGTATTTGTTTAACATCATGAAGCAGCGGCGCCAGGACCTTCTCATTTTTGGCTTCTTTAGAGTTGCCTTCCATTGGGAATCGCTTTCTTGAAAAATGTTCGTCCAAATATATTCAGAAACAGATCTCCGACCAGCGCGATGACCATGATCCTGTTGGCCGGCGATTTTCCCGCATTTAACCGCTCTGAGATTCAATCAACCTGTTGACATTGCCCTCCAGGGAGTCCAGATGTCCCTCCATACTCCAGGAGACTTTGTGACCAGGGATTGTCAATGCTGCTCCACAAATAAGCTCATCAGATTCCTTGAACTGTACATTCAGGTCCCGCCCAAGCAGCTCTGTGAGCTCACGCTCCAAAGTATTTCTCTGATTGCGGGCAATAGGGGTCGCGGTCGTCACGGTAATCTCGCCTGACCGTTGATCTGCGGCTTTTTTGATCTTTTCAACCTGTTCTTCGCTTAGACGCTTAATCTCTTGGATGAATTTTTCAGTGACTTGTGCGTCAAGATCTTCATCCGCTAGATCCTTGAGGGTCTTTCTCGCAACAGAGATAGCTTCCTTGCCCATCGTCCTGCGCAATTCATGAAGAAATGACCGCTTTTCTTGCTCAACCGAAGACAACCATCGTTGTTTGGCCTGCTCTGCTTGTTCCCTCGCATCATCAATGAGATCTCGCTTCTTATTCTCAGCCTCTTTACGAGCTTCTTCGAGCATCTCCTGTTTGCGCTCTTCAAGGTCCCGGCGCTTGTTGTTGTACTGCTTCTGCGCGTGCTCGGCCTGCTCCTTTTTTGATTGCGCTTCCTCAATGCGCCCCTGGATTTGTTCTTCGCGCTTATCCATGGCATTCAGAATACGGTCATACAGAAAATATTTGAGCAGACCGACCAACACAAGGAAGTTGACGATCTGGGCAATAACGGTGAACCAGTCTATCAACACCTATTGGCCTCCAATCTCTGATACCATGTGGTTCCAAAAAGGATTGGCGAAGATCAGTATCATCGCGACCACAAAGACGTAGATTGCTGTGGACTCGATCATTGCCAGACCCACGAACAGCGTGCGTGATATTGTGCTTGATTCGTCGGGCTGCTGCGCAATGGAGCTCAGTGCGCTTGCAACTGCACGGCCCTCTCCGAGAGCGGGACCTATTGAGCCGATGGCCATACCGATCCCAGCGGTAATGATTGAAGCGATTCCTATCCAGGTCAATCCGTCCATAATCGTACCCTTTCATATTGCGAGCTGGGGACTAATGGTACGGCGCCACATGCGGCGCGTCCTATTGTCCAACTTCGCGTCTTGTCCTGGGCGCGATCCTTCCATAGAATGCGCACTTTGATCGATAACTCCACGATAGCGGCTTTCCAGTGGATCCGCGCGAACGTGTATCCCTTTCGCGGAAATTCCTCTCTTCATCTTTACCCTTCCTTTTGCGCCCGGGTTCTGGATGCTGACGCTATGTACACCATGGCCAGAACGGCAAAAATGTAAGCTTGTATGAGCCCTGTGAGGAGACCCAGCGCGTGCATGATGATCGGAAAAAACAGCGGCGCCACCGCCAATAGGATCGCGGCTATTTTTCCTGTGCTCATGACGTTTCCAAAAAGCCGTATAGCCAAAGCCAAGGTCCTGCTCACCTCACCTATGATGTTAAAAGGAAGCATAAGGATCGACGGCTGGGCAAACTTCCGCAGATAGGGTATAAGCCCCTGATCCGATATCGCATAGGCAGGAACCGCAATAAATACACAGATAGCCAGCGCTGCGGTAGTGGATAATGAAGCCGCAGGAGAAGTAAACCCAGGGAACACATCAAGAATATTGGAGAATGCAATAAAGAGAAACAATGTGCTGATAAACGGCAGGTAACGTTCCGGTTGCTTGCTGGTGAGGCTGTTGATCTCTCGCCGCACAGTGTCTACGATCACTTCCAGGAGATTCCGCGATCTAGATATTGGACCTTCAATCGTGAGGTTCCGGGTGATGGCCCAGGAAACTACCGTAAGAACGAAGATCACCAACCAGGTGTAGGCAATCGTCGCGTTAAGCTTAATGAATTGCCATTGCCAGATTATCGTTTGATCAGGACTAATCTGTTGTAGTTCCATCATAATCTTCCAGAATCAGTTATGGGCTAGTGGTATTGCCAGCGGGAATTGCGAATTTTACCGCGATGGCTCGAGCGATCATAAAGCCGGTAATTGCCGCCGCCAACCTCAATGCCGAGCCGTCCATAATTATACTAAGAGCAAAACCCGTGCCAGCAAGCCGCGCATACATACTCAACACGCTTAGGAATATGGGCCGCGCGGTAAAAATCAATCGTCGAACAGTGACCCAAAGGCTTATGAAATATATTCCGCCTAGTGCGGCCCCCAGGATAAAGGCGTCAAGGATTCCAGTCCCATGCTCAACTAACATCAGCGGTCTTCCTCTTGGTTATGGCCCAACGCGACCTTAGCGCGCCGAGATTTTGGCTCGATCCGTCAATCACCCCTCCGCTCCTTGTTTACCCAGTACCACGCGTTCGCGCATCCCAGAACTACGCCTACAAACAAAAAAGTAAGAGTCCATGAAAAATGTGCAGGATAACGAGCATCCAGCCACGTCCCCAAGGCAACGCCGACAACAGTGGGCAAAGCCACCGCCCATCCCACTATTCCCATCATTCCCATCCAAAACCAGAGATTTCCATCTGTTCTCTCTCTGGCTCGCATCTTACGAGCTTCCTTTGACGAGATCTCTCCAGTGATTTTCTCCTGATTTTCAGCTCTGCGCCGCTTCCAAGGTTCTTTGTCCATGTCCATAGCCCTGACTTACCCTTGTGGAGCCTTCAACCAATTGACCTATCAGACTAGCCAAATATACTGGATAGTATCAGGCGAAGACCTCCTGTATTGAACATCATCCTGTTCGGTTTTCCATGAAACGCCGCACCAGGTCGGCTTCAAGCTTAGAAGCGGCTGTTCTCGCTTTTCTTTCACGCTCATCCAGCACGGATAGTTCTTCTCTGATACGGTCGGTAATCGCGCCCAGGTCAGGCCCCTCCACTGCGTTACCTGTGGACACAAGCGTTTCTGAGCCTGTTTTCACCAGGACTCCTTCTGAGACGCCAAGGAATTTCTCTTCCCTGGCTTCGGTCTCGTACTGCAATATGCCTGGGACCAATCCCGCGACAAAATCCACATGTTTGGGAAGGAGGCAGAATGATCCGTTCACCGCTTCAGCAGTAACTTTGGTCACCTTTGCGTCAACCACTATCCTGCTCGGGGTAAGCACTCTAAGCTTCATTTTTTCTCCGTTTGATCAATGGTCCCTATCATATAGAGCGCCTGCTCAGAATAATCGGCAAACTCATCGTTGAGTATCCGCTCGCAACCATCCAAGGCCTGCTCAAGACTCACATATTGGCCTTCTTTGCCGGTGAATCTTTCAGTCATAAAAAAAGGCTGGGTAAGGAAACGCTCAATCCGTCGGGCCCTGTGAACGGTGTTCCTGTCTTTTCGAGATAGCTCCTCTATGCCCAGCATGGCTATAATGTCCTTCAGGTCCTCGTACTCGGCCAGTGTGGCTCGAATCTCTTGGGCAATATTGTAGTGACGTTCTCCAACAACGTGGGGAACGAGCATCTTCGATCCGGATTGAAGGGGGTCCACTGCCGGGTACAGCCCTTCTCCGGCTCGCTTGCGAGATAGAACAATGGAAGTGGATAGGTGGCTAAAGGTGTTAACAGCAGCAGGATCGGTGAAATCGTCAGCAGGCACGTACACGGCTTGGACTGATGTGATGGCGCCGGATTCAGTATTGGAGATACGTTCCTCCAACTCCGCGAGTTCCGTGGACAAAGTTGGTTGGTATCCCAATCGCGAGGGGATTCTTCCCATGAGTCCCGAAACTTCCATCCCAGCCTGAATAAAGCGAAAGATGTTGTCGATCAGAAGCAGCACATCCTTCTTTGCCGTATCTCTGTAATACTCTGCCATGGTCAACGCCGCGTGCCCTACTCTTAAGCGGGCGCCTGGAGGCTCGTTCATCTGTCCGAATATCAGTACCGCTCCGTCTAGCACACCCGCCTCCTGCATCTCGCGATAAAGCTCCTCACCCTCTCGGCAACGTTCACCGATACCGGAAAACAAGCTCACTCCACCATGCCGCTCCACCACGTTGTAGATTATCTCCACAACAAGAACCGTCTTACCTACTCCCGCGCCGCCGAATAATCCGGCCTTGCCTCCTTTTTCCAAAGGACAGAGCACATCTATGACCTTGATACCAGTTTCCATGATCTCTGTTTTTGTGGACTGTTCACCTAAAGGCGCAGGCGTCCCATGAATTGACCGCCATTCCACATCTTCCGGAGGATCTTGCCCGTCTATGGGTTCACCAAATACGTTTAACATACGTCCGAGAGCGCCGGGGCCAACAGGCGTCCGCAGGGGAAGGCCAGTGTCCACTATCGTGTCGTCACGGGCCAAACCTCGCGTAGGTGTAAGGGCTATGCCACGAACTGTATTGGAATCCACATGGCCCATAACCTCAACGATGATCTCAGAGTCCTTGCCGGTATTGAGCACATTGTTGATTTTCGGAAGTGTTTTCTCGAATCTGGCTTCGATCACATTCCCTTTAACAGCCGATACTTTACCTGTATTAAGGGCCTTAGTGTTTGTGTGATTTTTAGACATACAATGCGCCTTTTCTCACAAAGTGTGGATTAATAACCGAGCTATATTTTAAAGCCGGCCGCCAAAAGGACAAAGATCACGCCCATCCGCTTAGGCTAAGTATGAAATTCTTTCGGAACCGCTGTTTAATAAAATAAATAATTGGAGTCATATCCTTAGTGGTTTATGACTCATACAGAGATATCTCACTAAATATAAATAGTTAAGATATCGCTTCAACGCCCGATGGCTTTAAGAGCCAACCATTCACAAGATCCGTACTGCAGCGGTCATGGGTAATGATGATTCCAATCGACCTGTCGGACCTGGTATCTTCCCAAAAACCTAGCAATAACCGAGCCAATGCTATTGAAGAGCGATTCTGAGCTTTGCTGGAGCTGGTATTTTCATTTCATGAAGAAGTTAAATAAAAGGGTTTTGAGAAAAAAGCCGCTCACTGTCATATAAGTTGACACAAATGGCTTGCCTGGGAAGGCGGTTTTAAATTGCTTATACCAGGTGAGTCATTATATTGCCCACTGAAGCTTGTGATTAGGTTTTTTGGATCAGTCGCAGGATGTGTCTTATCTTACAACACTACAGACAAGAGCCCTTCAGGTAATGGCTTCTTTAGGAAGACATTGAAGAGGACCCTAAATGAGCGATAAATGACCTGGGGCCATCTCTCATGGTGGCGAGTCTTGGAGTAGGTGGTGGGCGAATTTTTGGGCTTTTGTTCCAAATGATCCCACCTGGTTGAATGCGCCCGGCTTTGTAGGGCTCATATTATTGTATTGGCTCATCCGGTCTGGCCAGACCTCCATTGCGCCGCTTATTCACGATTCTTCCATAACCAAGAGTGTTTCTGATAAAACCTACAGAGACAAGCGTTTATGCGTCCGTCATGCAGGTCCCTTTTCAAGACGGTAAACTGTCTTGAAAGAGTTGAAAAGATCCAGATAATCTTCCAGATATCTGCTAAGCAGAAAATTTTTGCGTACTCCTTCTTTGGCCTTTTCGCCCATTTCTTTGCCGAGTTCCGGTTTTTTCAGTAATTGGACCATTCTTGCGGCCGCCTCTTCCACAGATGAAACAAGGAAGCCGTTTTCTCCATCTTGTATCTGATATCGTATGCCACCCACATTGCCGCCTATGACCGGCGCGCCCTTCCACATCGCTTCCGCCACTGTGAGCCCAAAGCCTTCACGCAGGGATTTCTGAACCACAATGGCCGCTTTCCTCTGAAGAGTGTTTACCAATGCGCCGTCCTGTACACTGAGAATAATAATGCGTTCTTCTCTCGCGTCCAGCAATGATTCATATACATCTGGGCCTTCAGGGTCATCTGTGGCAACGTTTCCAAGAAGAACCAATGTTGCGTCCACTTCCTTGCGTGCAATCTTGAATGCCTCAATAACGCCTTTTGGATCCTTCCATCTGTCGAACCTGGAGATCTGGGTCACAATGGGTAGATC
>CAZFJT010000162.1:0-3582 GCA_964519135.1 uncultured Syntrophales bacterium
CCATAGAAGATACCATAGGTGAAAGCTGGGATTTTTTACTTATGGAAAGCGTACGCCGAATCGACAAGTTGTCAGGCGCGTGAATGCTCGACCAAAGCGCGGATTCTATAAGGGGGGCTTTCAAGGATCATCAAGATCCCCCTTTCGACTCCCACATGACAGTGACCGAGTTTTTTCAACGAGATAGAGATCATGGATGAGATGGGCGACGCCACAGGCCCCGGGATTTACGAGTTATAGATTTATTGTGGTAATATAAGTATTTTAAAGGCTCGCCCCAAAATTGCGGCAAGGTGGCGAGTAATCGGAATAGGCTGAGGACGCAAAATGCCAGATCTTGTTTTAAGTAAGGAAGCGCTGGACAATATTGACAAAGTCTTGTCCAATATGCTCAGCAGAAGCGGCGCGCACACAGTCCTACTTATCGATAAGGCCGGACAGCTTGTCAGCTACAAAGGTCAGATGGATGAGGAAAAAGTGGCTTCTCTAGCCGCTCTTACGGCTGCGAATTACGGCGCAACCACCGCCATAGCCAGGCTATTTGGTGAGGAAGAGTTCACTTTGCTTTTCCACAAAGGAAAAAACGAAAATATCCATTTCTCTAATGTTGGGGAAGATCATCTCATGATAACAGTTTTCAATAATGAAACGCAGCTTGGAATTGTACGTCTCGAGGTGCGCAAAGGTCTTGAAGAAATAGAAGCCATGTTCGCCAAAAATCTCAGGGACTGGTTCAATGCATAAAATCGCACCCGGTTTTGATCTTCTAAGGGGATACTTTCATGGCGATCATTAGTTTCAGATCAGATGAGATTCATTGCAAGATAGTGTATTACGGCCCTGGCAGAGGGGGAAAAACCACAAACCTTATCTCCATACACAAAGCCCTTGAACACCAAGTCAGGGGAGAGCTCTTATCCATAGACACTTCTGGAGACAGAACACTGTTCTTCGACTTTCTTCCTATGGATCTTGGAAGTATTGGTAAATTCAAAATTAAGATCTCCCTTTATACGGTCCCAGGCCAGGTGAGGTACAACGATACTCGGAAACTGGTTCTCAAAGGAGTCGATGGAATCGTATTTGTAGCCGACTCAATTCTTGCCCGAAAAGCCAATAATGTTGAAAGCCTACAAAACCTCGAAGATAACCTGGGTGAACAGGGAAAGAATTTGCAGTCCCTACCTCTGGTACTCCAATATAACAAAAGAGACCTTGAGGGGAGCAAGGTGGCCCTGATGCCGGTTGACGAAGTTTCCCAGGACCTGAATCCTGACAAGAAATATCCCGAATTCAGCGCCAGCGCGCTTAAGGGGGATGGAGTCAGGGAAACCTTCAAGAAGATATGTATGATGACGGTTGTGGACGTGAGCGCCAGGCTCTTGAAAGAGAAAGGTATAAGCCTTTCAGGATCAGGCGCGTGATAATAGCGTGTCGGGAGGGTCTCAGTGACCAACGACAAAAGAAATCAGAGCCCCGAAGAACTGGGTGAAGCGGTAGGCAAGAAGATAGAGGAACTTTTTGGCGGCATGTTTGCTGATGATATCCCCAGTGAAAAGCAGGCCCCTCAAGCGGCCCCTCCATCCGCCCCTAAAACGCCAGCGAGGGAGAGCGCTCCTGCTCAAACCCAATCTCCTATGGAAGAAGAAGCTTTTAAGACCAAAATAGAACCAATTGAACAAAGCCCTGAGCAGGAATTGGTAGACCAAATAGACGCCCGGGTATTGCAACTGGAATGGGAAATCTCTGATGAGACGGTCAAAGATCTATTGGGTCTGTTCAAGGAAATGGAGAGCAGTCTAGCTGAAGATCAATTGGCAAAGACTTTGGTTACAATGGACATGAGAGTGGTTCAACGCATAGGTTCAGCCGGGGAAACTCCTATGCCGCAATGTGTGAAGTTCCTTCAGGATAGTGTTGAAGCCCTCAGATACATCACTGGGAGCAATAATTCCATAGAATCCCCCCAAAAGGTCTTAAATGAATTAAAGAATCAGTACCAGAGCATAATGGCGGCCACACCGGACCCAACCACTGCAAAACCAGCGGACCAAGCGCATCAAATGCCCGCTCTTTTGGAAAATCTCGGCGCCTCAACACGCTCACTCCACGAGATAAGCCAACGTCTATCGAGAATCCTGGCAGTATTCAGGCAAGGTGGGGACATGTCAGGAGAGGAAATAACCAGAAGACTCGGCGCCCTTGACAAGATCTTGGCCGAGAATGTGAATTCGATTTCATCTATTCATAAGAGTCTAAAATCAATTGAATATCCTGCGTCAAGCGGCTCGAAGTCCTTTGACGAGCCTGATGGTGTTCTGATGATAGCCTGCGGTTCATCAGCCCTGGCCATACCCAGCTCTTTGGTAAAGGCCCTTTATCCAATTACACCTGAACAGGCGAAACCGCTTATAGGGAAATCCAGTGTCACCCTAGGGGCAGGCCCGGTCCCCAGGTTACCCATCAAGATTCCCCAAGCGAGCCAAGCTAAGGCGCCCCCATCTCTATTGGTTCACCTTAGTCTTTCCAACAGGGAATTTTTCATACTAGCGGATAAAGGACTAGGCTACAGAACCGCTCCGGCCGGCGTTGATCTGATGAAGCAAACCAGAGTGAAAATAGGCGTTACAAATTACGCTATTCTGAACCCAGTGGCCATGAAACTGGGATAATGAGTCGTTAAATTGGCTATGCTTGACAACAAATCCACCGCATGCAAAAAATATATGATAGGCGGTGTATATTCCGACGCGCCCACACACTCCGTTGGATTAACTTTCAAGAAGTTGGAATTTAGCTTTTTTCTGAATTAGGCGTGGCCAGAGAAATCTCTGAGCTGAAAAGATGTTTTTTAACACAGCTAATTTGGCTCTAAAAACGTGATTCTGTATAACGGTGTTAGTAATAGATGGCACAACCTGAACAACAATCAGACTCACATCAAAAGACTCTAGAACATCCTACACCAGTGTTCCTTGGCCGTTACTGCATTGTCGACAGAGTCTCCAAAGGAGGCATGTCAAATATATTTCTCGGCAAATCCACAGGATTCGGCGGTTTTCAAAGACCGCTGGTCATAAAAAAGCTGCTCACCGAGTACTCCAAAACTAAAAGACATGTCACCAGGTTTATCAATGAGGGTAAAACCTTGGCTCTTCTTAATCATTCCAACATAGTACAGGTAATAGACATGGGAATGATTGAGAGTCAGTATTTTATTGCAATGGAGTACATTGAGGGACGAAACGCGGCGCATGTTATATCCAGGGCCAAAAGTAACGGAATAAGGCTCCCCCTTGAATTGGCCACCCATATACTCCTTGATACCGCTAAGGGTCTGGCTTATGCGCACAAGAAGAAAGATTCGGCAGGCCAAAGCCTTATGCTTGTACATCAGGACCTAAATAGTTTCAATGTGATGATATCGTACGAGGGCGAAGTAAAGGTCATAGATTTCGGTATAGCCAGAAAATTTCTGGATGCTCCCAATAATAAGGAAACCCCTGTAGCCGGCAAACTGATCTACTTTTCACCTGAACAGCTCCAGAATAAACCAGTGGATAAACGCGTGGATATATACGG
>CAZFJT010000162.1:3592-6958 GCA_964519135.1 uncultured Syntrophales bacterium
CAGGAGTGTTGCTGTACGAATTACTGACAGGTGATCGCCTAGTGGACCACCAGGAAACGGTGGCCCAAACGGTTAAATATATCCTTGAAATGGACGCGAGGGAAAAGGTTGAGAAGGAGCAGAGAATAGCTGAGGAGCTCAAACCTATTCTTTATAAAACTCTCGCAGCGGATCCTGATGATAGGTATCCTTCCATGGATGAACTCATAGATGATTTAAGGAAGGCGATTAACGATTTATCATTAGAGCATGATACCGGAGAATTCTCTGAATTTATGCATACCCAGTTCAGAACGGAGATTGTTCGAGATAGGAGGAGGCTCAGGAAGTTACTTCTCTCTGGAGGACTTGGGGACGGGTTAAAAACAAGCCAGTCAAACGCTTCCAACACTTTGAAACGTAGGGGTCTGTTGGCCGCATTCATGAGACAGTCCGATCATGGCGCCGGCTTGGATCAAGATCAGGAAATCCCGCAGCAAGACGTATTGCCAAGAGCCATCTCTTTTCCTGAAGGTAGAACAATATTTGAGCAAGGAGATTTGGGAACCAATTTCTATCTCATTCAATCCGGAAGTGTCAGGATCTTCATTAAAGTTGGATCTGTTGAGCAAACATTGGAAATACTCACCCAAGGTGATATGTTCGGAGAAACGGCCCTTCTGAATCCAGCCATTAGAGTCACATCCGCCCAGGCCATAGAGGACTGCAACCTCATGTCGATCCCTAAGGAGGCATTTCGCAGTTTGGTTTCCGAAGAATTGGCCAGAAAACTGGTTACTCGTATGGCTGAAAAATTAAGGGACGCCAATGGACTTATCGAGAGCGGAATGTTGGATGATTCATTGACAAGGTTCATATTCGCGCTGGTGTATTTCTATCGTCGAACACCAAATCTAGAAGAACTTCAGGTGGATTTTGACGAGATTGAAAATATTTTTGGTGTAAAACGGGATGAAAAAATAGAAAAGTACCTGGAAAAGCTCCACATGTTGGATGCTCTGGAAAAGAATGGTAATAGTTTCATATTGAAAGACTTTGAGAAATTGTCCAATATATTTGAAATATTGACAAGTAGCGGACGCTTAACTCTTAGGTTTTGATTTTCCCATCGCAAATAACGGGCCTGTTGAGACTTACCTTGAAGAGATTTTTTCCATTAGCTTTCCTCATATTGATTCTTGGTGAGGCCATTGGCAACGCGGGCGGCTTGTACCATGTGTTTACACCGGAAATCGATGGTTTGCGTATCCCTGTGGCAAGACCCACTGTAATTTCTTCCAGATCCCACGTGACAGTATCGGATTATTGGCTTGAATACAATTTCACGCAAACATTCTTCAATGACAATGACGTTCAAGTCACGGGTCTTTACATCTTTCCACTACCCGATCGCGTAGATAATCTTCAAGTAAAATTAGAGGGATCTAAGGGCGCCCATAAGATCCTCACTCCTGAAAAAGCCTTTCAACTTATTAAGAAAATCGCGGTCAAAACGAATTCCAGCGCACTGTTGGAACATACAGGAAAGGCGTTATTGGTAATTGAGCAAATGTCAATAGCGCCTAAAAAGCAAAAGACCATATCTTTGATATATAGGACCAGAGAACATCATGAAAAGAATCACTTATCAATTCACGTAACCCTGGCTGGAGAAAGACACGCTTTGGGGCCAGTGGGCGAATTGCTGATCACTGTTCGATTCAAGACATCTCGTGTTGTGAGGAACCTTTTATCCCCTACCCATGAGTTTAGCGCCTATACAGAGACACCCTACAGGAAATTAGCTAAGGTCGTGGTTAACAACACCATCGTGAAGACTGATTTTGCCCTGCTTGCCACATTTTCCGGCCTTGGCTTGGATCTGTGCGTGATACCACACTATGAAACAGGAACTTCCGGCGCTTTTTTAGCCTTCATCTCTCCTCCTGAGGATGAAAACCAGGAAAGCCGAAAGTTAAGGGAAATAGTTCTAATAATAGATGTTTCAGGGAGTCTGGATCAAAATGTTCTTCAAAACGCCAAGAAAACCGCCGGTCTGATTCTGGGCCGTCTAAGATCTGAAGATAGATTCAATATTATCATTGTACAAACCAGTGCTCGACAATTATGGCCCGGCGTAAGAAAAGCCTCAAAACTAAATATGAAAAAGGCTCTAAAGGCAATAAACAACATAGAAGCCAAAGGCGCCACTGATCTTTATAATGGCTTGATATTGGCGTCCGGTCAATTCAACGCCCCAAAAACAACAAGGACCTCAATCCTTATTACCGACGGTAGAGCCACAGTGGGTGTTGTAGACCCTCGAACTATAATCAAAGGCTTAGTAAAAGCAAATTCCAATAAAGCAAGATTTTTTTGTATCGCTTTGGGAAAGACTCCTGATATGGCCCTGTTGGACAAGATAGCCCAGGTGACGGGCGGCGCTTCAGTAATTATTAACAATGAGGACAAACCGGAAAAAGTTTTAGAGAGAATTCTTAACCAAATATCCCCGCCGGTCTTATCCGGCCTTTCCATATCAATTGAGGGCGCTGAAGGCGCAAAAGTCATTCCTGAAAGAATAGCGGATCTTCTTCCCTTTGAAACAGCCATCATAGTTGGAAAATTTAAGGTTAATAGTCCAAAAGATCCTGTCACCGTTAGATTACTGGCAAGTATGGATGGTAATTTAGTAAAGATGGAAAACACTTTTCATAAAAGGACCACAAATTCCCCCAAACCATACATAACCAGACTATGGGCAATGCGAAGAATGGGCGAATTACTGGAGAGTTTATGGTTCTCAGGTCCTGATCAGAGGGTAAGAAAGGATATTATTCGGATGGTGCAAAAGTATGGTTTGCCTGCGCCTGAATCTGTGAAAAATCTTCCTGCCGCATCTATCCGGCCGGCTGTTGATGAGCAATTGGGGGTTTTGGTGTGGAGACTCAAAAGTTCCAACACGGTATACTCAGAAGTGGCAGGTGGATATAAATACGCGCATGGTAAGGTATTCAGAAGATCAGAGAATAAATGGGTTGATTTGGATTTCCATCCAGGGGCGCGTGTGGAAAAGATTGAATTTTTAAGCCCTGAGTATTTCGAGATTGCCGAGAATTCCAAAGAACTGGCAAGGATTCTATCTATTGATTCCGACTTGGTTGTGATGCACAAGGACCGCGCTTTTTCAATCCAATCATCCGAAACAAGCGGCATTTGATATTCCCTATTTTTGTGTCAAATGGGATTCATGCGATTCTTGACTTTACACATGCGGCATATAGAATAGCCGGCAAAGATCCAGAACCGTTTATAATTATTACGGTTCCCTATAAACTCTTTTTTAGGATAAAATGCAAGTATTCACTTAAGTGCGGCATTGCCCCT
>CAZFJT010000163.1:0-6953 GCA_964519135.1 uncultured Syntrophales bacterium
TAGGGGTTGCTCAGCTTCTGAAGAGCGAAGTTTCCTGAGCCGCGCGAATTTAACACCCCGTTATTTTTTAGGGCTTCGATAATGTGAGGAGTTTGCATTGACTGAAACAAAAATCAAGAGAAAGAAATCTCAGCGACCCAAGGAATCCCAAGGAGTTCCTGAGAAGAATAACCAACTGGAATGGAAGGCTATCAAGCATTTCAAACCAAATGAGTTCACATGTAAATGCCATGGGCTATGCGATCATGAAAACTCGATCTCATTGGAGCTGGTATCCAAACTTGATGAGATAAGGAATCAGATGGGCTCGCCCATAAAGATTACTTCAGGCGCCAGGTGCAAGCGCCATAATAAAAAGATCGGGGGAGCGGCTTATTCAGCCCACCTATCTGTGGATGGGGTAAGTTTCGCGGCGGACATCTATTGCCCGGATAATCGCTTTAGAAGGGAGTTCCTGGAAAAAGCCATGCCATTGTTTCCCAGGCTGGGGTTGGGGAAGGATTTTATCCATGTTGATCTACATCCTGATCTTCCCGGTGATGTGGTTTGGGTCTATTGATATGGGATCAATAATCGCACAATTGCTGCATCCCTTCTCTGATTCCAGCCCCACAAACGGTTATGACCCTGGCGCAGGTCTGGGCTATACCTTGTGGGAAGTTGGTGATGAGGCTTCTTTTACCTTAAGAATTCCTGATGATTATGTTGAAGGGGGATCCTTTCAGCTTATCATAGAAGAATCAACAGACTCCAGCGAGGCTAATCACCGGTGGACAGGCGGCTCGATTCTCCTTAAAGCCGGCGAAGATTCCACGAGCGTAATCGGTTCCTCTGAGTCCTTTGATCAGGAGTTTGTATCCGCGGCAATAGCAAATCAACTAACTCAACGGCAAATAGCCATATCTTCAGACACGAACGCTGGTTACATAGACACAGCACAAATAAAACCCGGAGACCTTCTTTTTGTGTCTTTGAAGAGAGACTCAGCCTCCACAGGAGAGGATCCCAACGGCATTAAGGTATTCAACCTCACTGTGACCTTTCATAGCGCAGTCTCATCTGAATCATCCAATTGTTCCGGAAGGGTTGGGACAATTCTAGACACTGTGAGGGATTTATTCAATGAATCCGCAGGAGGCTTCCTTTCGGACCAATTCATATTGAGATCCATCAATCGTTGCCTGGAGGAGATAGCCACTGAGAACTATTGGCGCATGGAAAGCTGGATCCCTTGCCAGGCCGGGGAAAATGTTGTGGACTTGGTGGGTTTGATACCTGACTTTCAGGATATACATCAGGTGAGATTCAGCGGCGCAGGATCCAACATGCGTTCCCTGGGCGGATACCAAGAATACCAAGCCCTTAGGTCAAGTAGTGATTCCAGCGGTATCCCAGAGAGCTACATAGTTCAAAACAATGGCCTGCATGTGTGGCCCAGCCCGAATATCACGGCTGACTCGGGTTTCGCGGTTTATCACTCGTATTTACCCCCACAGGTTACCTGTTCATCAGAAAACCCTAATCCGCCAATCCCAAAGGGTCATGATCTATTGATAGTGTACTTTGTGCTAAAGCAAGCGTTCCTAAGGGACAGACACGCTCCCGGCGCTGACAACAAGTTCATGGAATATTCCCAGTTATATGAACATGAAAAGGCCAAATTACTGGGCGCTGGGGACCCTCCTTCCATGTATGTGCGCTCATACAGATAGGGGAACAATCTAATGTCTATGGGCAGCAGTGAAGCCTACGAGGTTATTAATCTCTTTGATTGGACAGGAGGCGTCAAAAACAACCGCCAAAATCCCCTTTGGTTTCCACATGACGCTCTCCTTGATGGGCAAGATATCGATATAGTCAACAGTAAGCTCAAGACAAGGGGAGGAGTTGAGCGGGTCAGCTCAGGGTACTTTTCCGGACTTGAAGTTACGGCTTTGGAGCAGGTTCGATTTCCCACAAATGAAACAAGCTATCTTATAGCCCAGGTGAAATCAGAAGCCGAATCAATGGGTGAGCCTTACTGGGCGCCCTTAGCCGATGGGCCGGAATCAAGGAGCTACCATGTGGCTGCCGCTAATAGCGGCAAGATCTATATCTTCACAGGCGCCACCCAATCGGTTCTTTATAACAATAGTGTTTACATATATGACATAGAGTCAAACACCTGGTCTTCAGGCGCGCCAGGAGGCGTTGCCAGGAAAGAGGCCGCAGCCGCTGAAGTGGATGGAAAGGTATATGTATGGGGAGGCCACAATGATACTGAAACCCTGAACTCAATAGATATATACGATATTGCCACTGATACCTGGTCATCGGGCTCTTCAGGGGGGACGGGCAGGCACGGTTTACAAGGTCACGCTTTGAGCGGAAAGATCTATTTTTGGGGGGGGATGACCGATGATACAAGTATACAAAACATTGTGGATATATATGATCCTTCCACGGACACTTGGTCATCAGGCTCATCAGGGGGGGAGCTAAGGGCTTATCACGCTTCAGAGTTAGTGGATGGGAAAATATATATCTGGGGTGGTATGCTGGATAGTGTTGGGCCGTCTGAGAAGCTCGATATATATGATGTGCAATCTGATAGTTGGGCTGAAGGGACGTCCGGAGGAGACGCAAAATCCTATTCCACAATGGTGGGTTATGGAGGAAGGCTTTTCATATACGCCGGTTATTCATACTCCCAAATGGACAAGATGAATGATTTGTGGATGTACGACATAGGTAAGGATCAGTGGACATTAGTAGTTTATGGTTCAAACCCCAGGCAAGGCCACACTGCCACACAATACAATGGAAACATATATTTTTATGGCGGCCACGGAACCGAGCATTATAAAACCATGGAACGATTGGAGCTTCCACAAGGCGCTTCAAATACCCTATATGTGGCTTCAACCAAACTTCCATCACAGGATGTGGAGTTCAGTCCTGAATACAATCTGGGCCCTTCTGCTGGAGTGATAAGCGTAGCCACCCTTAATGACAGGGCGGTGATAACAGAAGGGTCCGCGAGCCCACCTTTGGTCTTTGCCGGATGCACGGGTTCGTCCGGGGAGGATTGGGCTACACCAAAGGCAGTAATAATCACCTATGATAGTGGCGCGAATTATCATGATATAAGCAGCGCTGTCTGTGATAAAGACCCGGATACAACAGCGGACATTGGCGGCTTAGCGGGCGGTTCGGGCTGGATCGACATTTGCTGTGACATGTCAGGGGTCTCAGGCTTCCATCTGGAGGTGGGAAACAGTAATTTGTCAAGCGGCGGACTGGAGACACTAGGGTATTCCGGCTCATGGACTTCCGGCAATGGCTGGTCGGACAATACTTCAAATCTGGAACAAGATGGAACAATAACCCACATGTCGGGCCTTTTTTGCTCTGAATACGGGGTGATCAATAATGTTCCGGGTTACTGGTTCAGGCTCAAGCCAAGTGGAGGAACATCAGCAGGGACTTCAATAAAAAGAATACTCTTCCAGGCCCCTATGCAGGAGCTTCAGGTTATTGGAGACGGCCAACCGGATACACCCCTTGGTTTTATTTACTGGGATCATTCAGAGGCTTCAGCAAAGGATTGGACCGTTGAAGTATCCGATAATACATGGCCTTCAGTGGCCAGACTAAACAATGACCCTCTAAATACAGGCTCAAGCGGATTCAACGGCTGGCAGTCAGGGGCATTGTCTTCAGGATGGGACCCTGGTTCGGACAGGGTATATGTGGGGTATTTAACTAGATTCAATGGGGTGGATGTAAGGCCACACAATGACTATCATAATACTGTGTCAGGCGTTACAATGGCCGCTGAGTACTGGAATGGCGTACAATGGACTAATGTAGGAATTACAGATGAGACCAAAGATACAGCCGGCGTCACACTTTCCAGAAAAGGGAGGTTGTCATTTTCAGCTCCAAGTGACTGGAAGCAATGCAGGCCCATAGGGGCCCAATATCCCCAAGGGTACTGGGTCAGGTTCAGGGTTGACACTGATCTTTCCCTAAGGACCTGGATCAGTGAAGCAAGGATATGGCCGCTCTCAGACAAGCTGAAGAAGCACAAATTGGCAATAACGGTAAGGGACAGAGTCCTCTTATTGAACAGAACGGACGCGCCTGATCAGGCCGACATCTCCAGGGCCCTTGAGGAGTACGGATTCGCGGGGACAGACTCATATTCAATGCGCATTGGAGGCCAGGACGGAATTGTCGCTGCTGTAGAGACTTTCAACCAGGGGTTTGTGGCAAAGGGCCAGGACTGGTTCCTGTTCAATGGTTACAATCCGCAGACATTCAGCTTTGAAAGGGCTGAGGCCGCGAATCAGATACCTGTTAACAACCAGGTGGTTGTAAGGGCGCCTTTAACAGAAGCCGACCAGAAGAACCTCATGGGGCTTTACTATTTAAACAGGCACGCGGCTTGGTACTTTGCAGGGTTGAAGGTCTACAATCTATCCTCTGACGTGAGCTGGTTCGATCCAACTTCACAGGGTCCCCGTATAGACCTTGACCATTTGCACAAGGCGTGCGGAGTTTATTGGCCTGAGCGAAATTGGGTCCTTTGGGCGGTTCCAATGATAATTCAAGGAAGCAGCCAATCAACCAACAACAGGCTGATAGTGTACGATCTCACACTAAGAAGCTGGTTGCCGCCATTTTCAGTGAGCCTGGCCTCAATAGCTACGGCATATCATTACGCAGAGAACGCCCCTGGAAAAATGGGACAAATGGGGCTCTATGGAGGAGATTATTCAGGAAGGATTGTTAGGTTGTTCACTCCTGATAATGATCTGGACCTTGGCGCTGCGTTGAATGGGTGGATAGAAACAGGGTGGCTCCATTTCGGCTCCCCTGAGTTCAGAAAGCTCATACGCTCAGTCACCTTGTATGGAAGGACATCAGGATCATCTATAAATGTTGAGATACTTTCAGACGGTAATGAGCAAGATCTTTCAGATCTAAGTTTCAGCGGCTTATCAGGATTAGGCGCGAATCTTTTTGCCCAGGAGGCCAAACCTGAGAACGTTGCAGGTAGATTCTTTAAATTCAAAATATATTTCAATGATGTCACTGAGCTTTTTGGAATGCAGATAGGCGCGTCCGTGATCCGTGAATGGGGCGCGATGTAAGAGGATAATGAAAATATGACATCAGGAAGATACACAGCGTACCATATTTATCAGAATCTGCAGTTCCCAGAGGCTCAAAAGGCAGGAACATGGCCGTACAAGGCGCCGGAGTACCAATGCGCCCATTCACAGAGAGGGGCGTTATTCCAATTCGACAATATGGTTGAGCGCACCCATTTTGACGCGGCAAATACCACCTGTTGTGATCAGCCAGTGCTGAACTTTTTTAACAAGCCACAGTACTCTGAAGCATCCAAGCCCATGAATCCCAGTGATTGCGCCGCAAGGGTCCAGGCGCCTGGATGCTCTGTTTTGGATGTGGCAATGGAGTCCGACCACACCCTTTGCGCTGATAATGGAGAAAAACTCACGAAAATAAGAATAGGTTGCGCTTCTCTGTGTCCTGAGTTTGCGGCTGTTGCAGGAGGCGGCGCCATAGAAGGGGACTTTGGCCAATTTAAAGTCATCGGATCAGAGCCGGGCAATGTGATGGTAGTAGAATACACACCGGACCCGGATCTTGTCCGCGGCTGGAATGAAGGTTGTTCAGGGGTGTCGGCCATTACCGAGCATTTCTGTGGTGGACATCAATTGTCCTATATTTTGCAGGCAGGTCTCGATTATCCTGACGGTTGCGGGTGTGACTGCTGCGGAACAGGCTCAGGAACGCTGCCTCCTGTGATGTATATATCAGCGCCAGGATCTTTGCAGGCGCCTTGGTCCAATGAGATTAATCTTGGGTTCCAGGTCAGTGGTGATGAATCCTGTTCCGGTGGTTCGTTGAACGGCGTATTCTACGGTTCAGGCGGATCCACGCCGGTGAGTTGGAATGGCTCTGAACAGTATCATGGCGCGTTGGGGATTCGATACATTACAAGAGATCCATATCAAGCGGGTTCCTCGTCGAATCCGGCCTGTTGCGGGGGCTATATTAGATGGAGCGGCCAGGACGCCTGTGGAAGTGGACATTCGCGAACAACAAGCCTGAACACCCAACTGGCCTCATCTCAGATCTATTCCTCTCTGTTAACAGTATCCGGAAATGTTGTGAAGGTAGGATATTCATTTACTGTAAGTGGCTGGCAAGCTTGTTCCTATTCAGATTCAGCGGACCTGGACGTGACAACAAATTGTCTTGCCAATAGTCCCACAGGCGCTGTGCGAACCAACTCAAAGATTTCCAGGTACGTTGGATTGTTGACCTTTTCAAATAATCATTCCTGTTCGGGATGTTGCGGCAATGGAAGTGTAAGTGTGAGCTTCACTAATGGCTGCGGCGCGTCGGATTCAGGGGATTACCTGGTCAGGAGGGACTATTCGGACAACGGCGTCATTGGTTACAAGTACAGGTGCGCATTATCAGGATCATATTACAAGGTTGTGAGGAATGACATCACCTGCCGGGGAATCTCAGGTATGAATACATACCCCATAGGTGGTTATTTTTACAATATAGGGGATTGTATAAACTCCATAAGCGGAGCGAGCGCAATCAACATAAGTGGCGCGGCTGGTTGCAATGGAGGCTTAACAGGATCTTTGGATTGCTGTTACTACTCTGATAACGGCCTTAATGGAACTTCTTTTGTGTCCAGAATATATTCCGTTAGTGGTTCAAGGTGTTGTGAGATGGAAACCACTGGCGGCTCATGGGTCAATAGTGGCGCTTCAACGCCTTGCTGCCCGCAAACATGAGGAAATATGATAGATAAGCAAGGAACATCCCTGGATAATTATATAGGCTTTCTTCAATATCTGGCTTCCACCATGAACAGGCTCAACGGTATTCCGGTTGTAAGGGCAAAATGCCCGGAA
>CAZFJT010000164.1:0-6869 GCA_964519135.1 uncultured Syntrophales bacterium
ATTTTTATGAGATGTGGTTCGGAGACGCTTCAGCCTCCATGCTGGTGGGCGACACTGATGTTATTGCTGAATTCAAGGGATCTTACACTGTGTCCCATGATTTTGTGGATCATTACAGGGCAAACCTCAACCGGTACGATTATATGTGGGAAGAGCGATGGGTCCGGGACGAAGGTTATTCCAAGATAATCCCACAGGCGGTTAATGGACTTTTCAGCAAGCTCTCCATAACAATGGACGATGTGGACAAGTTCGTGTTCCCATGCTTTTTCAAGGCTGAGCATAAAAAGATAGCAGCAAAGCTCGGCGCGGCCCCTGAAAAGGTTATGGATAATATGCACGATGTGTGTGGTGAGTCAGGGGCAGCCCATCCATTGGTAATGTTGAGCAAGGCCTTGGAAGAATCCCAGCCAGGAGACAGAATACTCGTGGCGGGCTTTGGACAGGGGTGCGACGCGCTGTACTTTCAGGTCACTGAGAATATCAAGAAGCTCCAGCCTAGAGTCGGTATTAATGGATCCCTGGAGAATAAGCTCACCACTGATAATTATATGAAATATCTGAAATTCAGGGACCTTATCTCTCCTGAAATGGGCATTAGGGCAGAATGTCCCACACAGACCGCAATGACCGTCACATGGCGCAATCGAAAGATGCTCCTTGGTATGGTCGGCGGTAAGTGCAAGGAATGCGGGACTCCACAGTTTCCCAGCCTGGACATATGCGTGAATCCTGAATGTAAGGCCATGTACTCCCAGGAGGATTACGAGTTCGCGGACAAACCCGCGACAGTTAAGACCTTCACTGGAGATTTGCTCGCTGTGTCAGTTGATCCCCCAGCGGTGTACGGAATGGTTCAATTTGATGACGGCGGCAGGTTGATGGCTGATTTCACTGACTGCGAGCTAAAGGATGTCCGTGTTGGCCAGCCTGTGAAGATGACATTCAGAAAACGTTATACAGACAAGGATCGGGGTTTTACAGGATATTTCTGGAAAGCAATACCCCAACCCTTGGACGAGGCCGCTGTTAAAGCTGCTGAAGAGATCCGCTTTGACGATAAGGTGGCCATTGTCACAGGCGCGGGAATGGGCCTAGGAAAGGTTTACGCCCTGGAGTTGGCCAGACTGGGCGCGAAGGTGGTGGTAAATGATCTAGGCGGCGCGCCGGATGGAACAGGCTCTTCAGCAAGCGCGGCTGACAAGGTGGTTGAAGAGATAAAGGCCGCGGGCGGAGAAGCTGTTGCAAACTACGATTCAGTGGCCACAGAAGAGGGAGGCGCGGGAATAGTCAAGACCGCTCTGGACGCTTTTGGGACGGTTGACATACTGATCAACAACGCTGGCATACTCAGGGACAAGACCCTGGCCAAAATGGAACCCTCTGAATGGCATGCAGTACGGTCGGTTCACCTTGACGGCGCGTTTTATGTGACAAAGGCGGCGCTTCCGGTGATGCGTGACAAGGGTTATGGAAGGATTGTGCTAACAACTTCCGCGGCCGGTCTGTACGGCAACTTTGGCCAGACCAACTACTCTGCGGCAAAGATGGGTCTAGTGGGTCTTATGAACACCCTGAAGCTCGAGGGAGAGAAACGTAACATTAAGGTGAACACAATAGCGCCTGTTGCCAGGACCAGGCTCACAGAAGACCTTCTGCCTCCTGATTTAAAGGAGAAACTCCAACCTGAATGGGTTGCGCCGTTGACGCTTTATCTTTGCTCTGACCAGGTGGAAGAGAATGGCGCTGTGTATAATGTGGGCATGGGTTGCTTTAACAAGGCGGCATTTCTGACAGGGCCCGGAGCTGTTGTTGGTGATGGGAAGGCCGCTCCCACTGCTGAGCAGATCCATCAGAAATGGGATGAGATCAACAGCTTGGAGGGCGCAAAAGAATACTATAACGCAACAGAGGCCATTGGAGACATCCTGGCCGCGTTCCAGCCAAAGGCCGCTGACACAAAGAAGCCTTCAGGTGGAGGTCTTACTGTTGAAGCCGCGTTTGACAAGATGGCTGAAGCTTTCCAGCCTGATAACGCAGGTGGGGTTGATGTAGTCTTCCAGTTCAAGATCACCGGCCCGGGCGGTGGAGAATGGAACGCGACTATAAAGGACAACTCTTGTAAAGTGGAAAAAGGCGCCCACAGTAGCCCGACCACCACTATAATAATGTCTGACGAAGATTTCCTCAATTTCATGCAGGGTAAGCTCAATGCAATGCAGGCTTATACCCAGGGCAGGCTGAAGGTTGAGGGCGATTTAATGAAGTCCCAGCTTATTGAAAAGCTCTTTAAATTTTAATGGGTGAGGGAGTCATGGCTGGGTGAATAACATACGACTCTATTCAGACAAATAGAAAACAGCCCTCAGGAGGGTTTGAATATGGCCACAGGAATAAAAGACAAGGTAGCAATAATCGGCATGGGCTGCACCAAGTTCGGGGAGCGTTGGGATGTAGGCGGTGAAGAGCTCATGGTTGAGGCGTACAAGGAGGCCCTGGAGGATTCAGGGATCGATCCTGATTTGATCCAGGCCGCGTGGTTGGGGACCTGCATGGATGAGATCAACGTGGGCAAGAGCGCTCTACCGCTTTCAACCACTTTGCGCTTACCAAAGATACCTGTAACCAGGTGTGAGAATTACTGCGCAAGCGGCACCGAGTCATTCAGGGGCGCGGTTTATGGAGTGGCCTCAGGCGCGTACGATTACTGCCTGGCAATGGGTGTGGAGAAACTCAAGGATACCGGATATGGCGGTTTGCCCAATCCTGGTTCCAACTTCGCTTCCTTGGGATGGCTCTGGTACCCCAATGTGACGGCGCCAGGCGCGTTTGCTCAACTGGCCAGCGCTTACGCGGCAAAGTTCAAGATACCGGACCAGGACCTAAAAAGGGCCATTGCTCATGTTTCAGTTAAGAGCCATGACAATGGAACGCTGAACCCTAAAGCCCATATGCGTAAAAAGGTCTCCATAGATCAAGTTATGGGCGCTCCAATTATTGCTCATCCCCTGGGTTTATTCGATTGCTGCGGTGTCAGTGATGGAGCTGCCTGCGCGATAGTTACCACTGTTGAGAAGGCCAAGGAGATGGGTTACAAGGATTTTGTTTCAGTTAAGGCTCTACAATTGGCCCTCTCCAGTGGTGAAGAGATGGCTTACAATGACTGGGACGGCGATCATTTCGTGACAACTGATAAGGCCAGCACAATGGCTTACAATGAAGCGGGGATATCCAATCCAAAGGAAGAGATATCCATGATGGAGCTTCATGATTGCTTCTCCATCACAGAGCTGGTCACGTACGAGGATCTCCATATCTCTGAAAGGGGCCAGGCCTGGAAAGACGCTTTGGACGGTATGTACGATCTGGACGGTCAGGTCCCCGCGCAGGTGGACGGTGGTCTGAAATGTTTCGGCCATCCAATTGGCGCCTCAGGTCTAAGGATGCTCTATGAAATGTATCTTCAACTCCATGGAAGAGCTGGAGATCGGCAAGTTAAGGATCCAAGGTACGGACTCACCCATAATCTGGGTGGTTTCCCATTTATGAATGTATGTTCAATAGCGATTATTGGTAAGTATCAATAGTCGTTACCAAATAGGATCGCGGTCGGCTGGATTTGAACTCCTATGGTCGATCGCGATCATTATCAGGCGTTTAATTGGAAATAAAAACAATAAAAAAAGTTCTAATAGTAGGCGCAGGGACAATGGGCAGACAGATTGGCCTACAATGCGCTGTTTTTGGTTATGAAACCGTTCTCCACGATTCCTCTGAAGACGTTCTTTCAAAGGCCAAGGGAGGAATTCAGGCGATAGGTTCAAGGTTGGTCAAGGCCGGAGAGATTACTGAAACCAACTTATCCGAGGCCCTCAAAAGGATAAAAGTCAGTTCGAATCTTGCGGACGCCGCCATGGAAGCTGATCTTGTGTCTGAATCGGTTCCTGAAAATCCCGAGCTTAAGATACAGGTCTTTTCAGCTCTTAATGGGATCTGCCCGGAAGGAACCATATTTACCACCAACAGCTCATCCCTTTTACCCTCTACTTTGGCCACTGGAACAGGCAGGTCGGACAGATTTTGCTCCATGCACTTTCACATACCTGTGTGGGATTCCAATGTGGTTGATATAATGCCCCATCCAGGCACATCAGAGGCGACTTTGAAAACAGTTGAGGCCTTTGCCAGGAGTGTGAGGCAGATCCCGGTGATTATAAGAAAAGAGCATCCAGGATATCTTTTCAACTCCATGTTCATGGCCCTTACAAAATCGGCCTTGAGTCTTGCCGCAAATGAGGTGGCCTCTGTAGAGGATATAGACAGATCTTGGATGGGTGTGAGTAAAATGAAGATAGGTCCATTGGGCATGCTGGACCTGGTGGGCTTGGATACAGCCATGACCATTAGCAGGCACTGGGGGACCGCGCTCAATGATCCTGTGAATCTTGCAAACGCTTCATTTCTGGGAAAGTATGTGGAAAAGGGGCATCTTGGCATGAAGACCGGCAAGGGTTTTTACGAGTATCCGAATCCAACATTCCAGGACCCAAGATTCCTGGATCCAGGGGAATCTTTTGAGAGTGAAGACGAATGCGCGGGAATATTTAAGATGTTATTCATAAGGCCTATCATGAATTCCAGCGTAGAGGAGGTCTTGGGTTTTAAGACCTGCTGCGGGCTTAAGATGTTCGATCAGAACCTTGAGATTCATGTGCGCAACCTCGGGAAAGAACCAATAAGAACATCAGGTTATTTTGATTTAATAGGAGAATATGGAACCAGGAGATTCGATACTCTGAGCCCTGCTGGAGAGCATGAAATCTTGCCTGGTTACATAGCGTCTTTCTATTGTTACATGGACCAGGACCTGTGGAACAAATCAAAGGCTGTTGTCTTTTATGACACTGATGGAAACAGTTATGAAGCAGCTATAACCCATTGAATAAAAAGGATACAAGATGGAAATCATACAGTACTCTCAAGAGCACAGAATATTCAGGGACACATTGAGGAAGTTTTTTGAAAAGGAAGTAAATCCATATGTTGATGAATGGGAGGAAGCCGGAATCGTCCCAAGGGAAATATGGAAAAAAATGGGAGATCAGGGCTTTCTGTGCATGGACGTGGAGGAGAAGTATGGTGGAATGGAAGCTGACTTCCTTTACACTGTCATTATGATAGAGGAACTGGTTCGCACCAATCATTCAGGATTGGCTGTTCCTTTGCATAGTGATGTGGTGGTTCCGTACATCAGTTCCTTTGGGTCGGATGAAATCAAGGAAAAGTATCTGCCTGGCTGCGTTAGTGGAGACATAATAACCGCAGTGGCAATGACCGAGCTGGACACAGGCAGTGATCTGGCCGCTGTGCGAACAACAGCAAAAGATGATGGAGACCATGTGGTCTTGAATGGTCAGAAGACGTTCATATCCAATGGGATTTTGTGTGATCTATGTGTTGTGGTCGCTAAGGACTCATCAGCGGATAATCCCCACCAGGGAATAGATCTCTATTGCGTAGAGGCGGGCACACCAGGATTTGAAAAAGGTCGGAATCTTAAGAAGATAGGATGGCACAGCCAGGATACGGCGGAGCTGTTTTTCAGTGATTGCAGGGTTCCAAAGGCCAACAGGCTCGGGCAAGCGGGCGGCGGTTTTATCATGCTCATGCAAAAGCTCCAACAGGAGAGGCTGGTATGCGCAATATCAGCGGTCGCGGCCGCGGAGAGATTAATAGACGGGACCATTGCGTATTGCAAGGAAAGGAAGGCGTTTGGAAAGCCCTTAAGCAAATTCCAGAACACCCAATTCGAGATAGTTGAGATGGCCACTGAAGCCAAGCTTGGAAGGGCGTTCATTGACAAGATAATCGTTGAGCACATGAATGGGGAGAATATTCCTGTGGATGTCTCCATGGCCAAATACTGGACCACTGAAATGGCTTGCAGGGTGGCTGACAGATGCCTCCAGTTGCACGGTGGATACGGTTATATGGAGGAATATCCGATAGCAAGGGCCTGGCGAGATCTCAGGGTCATGAGGATCTTTGCAGGCACAAATGAAATAATGAAAGGAATAGCCGCGAAGTTCATGGGACTGTGATTTGTCTCAGGATTACGCATTGTAAAACCATATCAACTTCAAGAAAGGCGGGACAGTGAGCTACCTGGACAAGCCATGGCTAAAACACTATGATCCGAAGATTAAAGCGGAGTATGAAGTTGAACCCATATCCCTTACCGACCATTTCGCGGAGGTGTTCAAAAAGACTCCAAACTCTCCTGCCATACACTTTCTAGGGATAACCTTCACGTACAAGGAGCTTGATGATCGCTCGAACCAGGTGGCAAATTGCTTGATCGATCACGGATGTAAACCTGGTGACGTGGTTGGTCTGAATATGGCCAATATTCCGCAGTATCTCATCGCCCTACTTGGTGTGATGAAGGCCGGGTGTGTTGGGTCTGGAGTATCTCCGTTGTTAACGCCAAGGGAGATGAGCCATCAATTGAAAGACTCCCAGGCAAAGGCCCTTTTTACACTGGACCCGATTTTTGAGCATAGATTCAAGGATATTGCCGGAGATTTGCCTGAATTGAAGCTGGTTGTAGGCGCCGGCCTTTTGGATTTCCTTCCCAAATATAAGCAAGTGTTGGCAAAGCTGCTTAAAAAGGTCCCCACAGGTAAGCTAACGCCATTACAGGGCAAAGAAGTGATCAGCTTCAAGGACCTGATATCAAAATACGCCAAGACAAATCCAACTGTTAAAATCAACCCTGAGGACGATTGCCTGCTCCAGTACACAGGAGGAACAACCGGCCTTCCCAAAGGCGCAACAATAACCCATAGGAATATGCTTATAGAGCTTGA